>NZ_QWDE01000005.1 GCF_003432065.1 Mucilaginibacter terrenus
TTATTTTTTAATTTTTTTGCTCTTTTCTGTTCCCCTATTTCAATTAACTACCGCAATTTCGTTGCCTCATTTGCGGAGTGCAAAGGTGCAAATATTTTTAACTCCTGTCAAGTGTTATTTTCACTTTTTTTGAAACTAATTTTTATTTGCTAAACCTTCAAAAAACGACGCCCTTTCTATTTGAGCGGATACAAATGTAAGCAGAAACACCCTCCCGGCACAAAAGAATTTTAAAATAATTAAAACAAAACATAACTCGTTGTAAACTAATATTAAACAACCCCAATTACTGTGGTAATAAGGCCTACATGAGTTGCAAACTGGATTCTCCATCTAGAAAAAACGGCCTAAAAACGCGTAAAAAGCCGCATTTCGCTCTTAGCGGCTTCTGAAAACGCCGGAAAAAGGCGCTGCTTTTTTGTGTAAGTTTGATGTTGATATGGAAAAAAACATCTTTCCTCCGCATTTTTTAGATTCGTTAGCCAGCGAGCAGGGCTTCGAAATACAGACTTTTGTTGACGCACATGCTAATGAATCATCTTTAACCTCCATCAGGCTTAATCCATTTAAACCATCTGAAACAAAAACAGGGCAACAGGTGCCTTGGTGTACAGATGGTTTTTACCTGGATAGCCGCCCATCTTTTACATACGACCCCCTGTTTCACGCCGGATGTTATTATGTACAGGAGGCGTCATCAATGTTCATCGACCATATATTAAATACTATAAGACCAAACAAGGACGAACCCATAAAGGTGCTTGACCTTTGCGCAGCGCCAGGTGGAAAAAGCACGTTGCTTAATTCGGCATTGCAAAACAGTGATCTGCTGGTGGCAAACGAGATTATAAAAACACGTGTACCTATATTAACTGACAACCTAAGCCGGTGGGGAACGAGCAACGTAATAGTAACCAGTAACGATCCACGGGATTACTCCTCATTAAAAAACTTTTTTGACGTAGTATTGGTTGATGCACCCTGCTCGGGATCAGGAATGTTCAGGAAAGACCCCGATGCTATGAGCGAGTGGAGCGAAGCAAATGTAAACCTTTGCCATCAACGGCAGGAACGTATACTGGCAGACATCTATCCGGCCCTTACGGAAGATGGTTACCTTATATATAGCACCTGCTCTTACTCGCACCAGGAGAATGAGGATATTTTAGACTGGCTATGCACAACGTTTAAATTGGAGACCGTACGTATACCTATATATAAGGAGTGGGGTATTGTAGAAACGCAATCGCCAAACCAAAAAGCATGGGGATACCGGTTTTACCCGGGCAAGGTTCAGGGCGAGGGTCTGTTTGCAGCCTGCCTGCGTAAGCGCGAAAGCAGCACCGGGCAAAGCAACTACAAAAACAACGCCCAGCAAAAGTTACCTGCCAAAGAAATGGACCAGGTCAATAGTTACCTTGAGAATCCGGATAGTTTTTACCTGTTTAAGGTAGCTGAGGACTGGTTGGCCATAAACCGCGAGCATAAAGAAAGCCTGAACTTGCTGCACCGGCATCTATATATAAAGAAGTCTGGCGTGCGTATTGGTAAGCTTGCCGGTAAAGACCTAGTCCCCGATCACGAGCTGGCACTAAGTTTACTTATTAATAAGGCTACTGTATTATCTACCCCATTAAACAAGGAGCAGGTGATACAATACCTCCGCAGAGACAATATTGATATAGCTGTTAATGATAAAGGATGGAGTTTGATGACTTACGAAGGGCATGCGCTGGGTTGGGCCAAGCTGTTGCCGAACAGGATAAATAATTATTATCCGAAGGAAATAAGAATAATGAGCACCCTAACCTCTTACCCCCCAACCCCCTAAAGGGGGAGCAGCATCAATTACGCTAGATATTCTTCCCGTCAATTATTCTAAAGAACTCGTCGCGGTAGGTGTCGCCTACCGGGATGATCTTGTCGCCGATGAAAATGCGGGAGCGCTCTATACTATCTATTTTATTGATGGCAACAATATAGGACTTATGTACACGCATAAAATGCCTATCAGGCAATGCATCTTCCATCTTTTTCATACCCTGGAGTGTGATAATGCGCTCGCCGGGCGTGAAAATAGAAACGTAATCTTTTAAGCCTTCTATAAACAGGATATCGTGCAGGTAAACCTTTTGGATTTTATGCTCTGTTTTCACGAATGTAAAGTCCGTCATGAAATCGTCCTGCTGCACGGGCTCTGCTGCAACTGGCACTGGTTTGGTGACCGGGCAAATAATAGACTGCGCCTTTTGCGCCGCTTTGTAAAACCGGTCAAAAGCAATAGGCTTCAACAGGTAGTCGATCACATCAAGCTCGTACCCTTCCAGCGCGTACTGCGGATATGCTGTAGTTAATATAACTTTTGTTTTGCCATTGGCAATCCTAAGAAACTGTATGCCAGTGAGCTCGGGCATTTGTACATCAAGGAAAACCAGATCAATACTACCATCCTGCACCATGGTAAGTGCTTCAATTGGGTTAGTGGTAGCTTTTACCAATTGTAGGAAAGGCACTTTGGAGATATAGTCTTCCAGTATGTGGAGGGCCAGCGGCTCGTCGTCAACTACAAGGCATTTAATCATGGCTATAAAACTAATGATAATTGACAAGTGTAAGTGTCGTCCTCATCCCTAATTTCTAAATTATATTTAGATGGATACAGGAGATCTAACCGGCGTCGAACGTTTATAAGCCCTATACCACCGGATGCATCACGATTATGGCTGTGTTTTTTGTTCTGCACAAAAAAGTACAAGTGACCATCGGTAAGATTTATCCGAAGAGTAATGGGTGAGGCTGGATCATTAGCCACGCCATGTTTAAAAGCATTCTCTATAAAAGATATAAGCAGCAGCGGCACTATCTGCTGATTGGTAACTTCGCCGTTAACCTCGTAATTGATAAATGCCTTGTTACCAAAACGAATTTTTTGCAGGTCGATGTAGTTTTGCAGGTACTGCAGTTCTTTTGCTAAGTCAACCTTGTTATCATTACACTCGTAAAGCATATACCGCATTATTTCTGACAGCTTTAGAATAGCTTCCGGCGTGGTGTCGCTTTTTTGATACGCTAGCGAGTAAATACTATTAAGCGAGTTAAATAAAAAATGCGGATTGATCTGCGATTTAAGAAAGGATAGTTCAGCACTCAGGCGCTGGTTTTCTAAGTCGCGCTGTACGCGTTCGTTCAGGAACCAATCTATAGTGAACTTAAGAACGGTACTTAAAAAAATAAAGATAAGGGTAGTAAATATAGTACTGGTAAAATACGACCAAAAGCCGATCACCACTTTATCCTTCATGCGCATAAGCACGTCGTGCTTAAATGCAAATGCCACCCCGTACTTGGCTAAACCAAACACGACAACTGTAATTACCAGAGCAAGGGTGTAAGTCTTGTACTTTTTATTATCAAGAAATCGAGGCATCAGTACCAGGTAGTTAATATAGAATATCCCGATATTAATTAACCCGAACACAGCAAAGAGGACCACAATGGTTTGCATAGACATGCGCGCATTGTTATGGGCAATAAACATGAAAAAGGAGATCATGGCCACCCAAAAAAGTACATGCCAGAAAATTTGCCAGCTTTTTTTCATCAAATATATATACGTACTAACCGCAACTAAAGTAATATTTAGCTTCGAATTGCTGCTGATATTATGCTGGTAACAACTCATTAATCGACCAACTGGCTTTTAAAATCGATGAACAGGGTTTAATCACCAAAACTGGCGTTCATCTACAATTAGTGGCTGTTGGTCTAATTGATTTTACCACCCGGTGCATTTAGTATTCCTTTGTAGTATCAAAATCAATCACACAATGAAAAAGTTAGTTTCCAACTCAAACCCATTTATCTTACTGCTGGCACCTGTATTATTTGCCATTGTAATGGGGGTAAGCTACCAGTTCGAACAAAAAACAGAAAAATTTACTGCTGCACATACGTCTGCTGCTCAGGCTAAATCGCTTTTCTTTAAAGGCGTTGCATTAGTAAAAACGGTTGCATCAATATCTAAAGAAAACGTATGGTAATCCGCACCGAAGGATTATCGTTCAGCTTTGGTAGCCAGCAGGTTGTTAAAGCACTATCATTACAAGTACCGGAAGGAAGTATCTATGGCTTCCTAGGGCCAAATGGCGCCGGCAAGACCACTACTATTAAAATGCTGCTCAATCTGCTTAAAACAGATGAAGGCAGCATTTTTGTTTTTGAGCAGGAACTGCAAACCAACCGGATAGATATACTTTCTAAAATAGGCTCGCTTATAGAGCAGCCCGCTATTTACGGGCACCTTACAGGACGCGAGAATCTTATTAACCGGGCCATGCTCCTTGGGGTTAAAGAGGCACGTGTTGATGAAATGCTGGCGCTGGTAAAACTCACCAATGCGGCCAGCAAAAAAGCCAGGCAGTATTCGTTGGGGATGAAACAGCGCTTAGGCATTGCACTTGCACTATTAAGCGACCCTAAGCTGTTGATCCTTGATGAGCCTACCAACGGTCTGGACCCAAACGGAATTATAGAGATACGCGAATTGCTTATCCGCCTTACCCGAGAGCACGGCAAAACTGTCTTCATCAGCAGCCACTTGCTTGGCGAGATAGAACGTATGGCTACACACGTAGGTATTATTAATAACGGTGAGATGCTTTTTCAGGGTAGCATAACCGATCTTGAAGAGATCAGCCAGCCGCAGGTATTCATCGAAACAGAAAACACCGCGGATGCCGGCAACCTGCTCACCAAAAATGGCTATACTGTTTCCGCCATTAACACCGAAAGCCTTACGGTTCCATTTATATCTAAGAAGCAAATGGGAGATATAAATGCGCTACTTAATCGCGAGGGCATTACGGTGTACAGCATTAATAAACAACATAAAGACCTGGAAAACCTATTCCTGTCCATAACTCAAAAAGCCTGATCACGATGAAAGGATTTTTATTATCATTCCGGTCTGAATTCTACAAGAGCCGCAAAACAGCTGGCTTTTGGGGTGCTGTAATATTGCCGCTTGTTATTAGCATTCTTGCTTTTCTGGCATTTTTTACCAAGAGCGAGAAATTTGCTATGGCCCCTGCAATGACACTGTGGGTTCAGTTTTCTGCAGTTAGCCTCAGCAGCATGGGCTCATTGCTTTTGCCTATGTTCACCATATTTATTGCTTATTCAGTAAACAACGTGGAGCACAAAGCCGATACCTGGAAGACCATTTTTAGCCTGCCTATTTCGCGATGGGCAGTATACAGCGCCAAGTATTTCTATGCTCTGTTTTTGATTTTTTTGTGCCTCACGCTATTTGTTGTATTTACTATAGCCTTTGGTAACTTTTTAAGTGTTTTAAAGCCAGAGTTGAAGTTTAACGAATATCACATGGAAGCAGAAATAGCACAGGTGTACTTTAAACTGTTCCTTTCTGCACTTGGCATATTATCTATACAGTTTTTGCTTAGCTTGCTTTGGAGCGACTTCTTAAAACCAATGGGACTAGGGTTTGTCGCAACTATAACAGGAGTTATATTGGCATCCAACAACTGGCAATATGCCTACCTTTTCCCTTATTCGCACCCGATTGGTGCTCTTAAAACAATGATAAAGACCAATAAAGGCAAAGCTAACGACCTGGTTATAGATGTTTTTACTCAGGATGTTTACGTGAGTGTCGTTATATCAGTAGTGGTATTTGTACTTGGATACTATATTGTACAACGCCGGAGTGTAAAGTAATATCAAGGGTATTTATTTAAAAGTAATTGAAGTAAATAAACAAGACGAGCGGATCATTAGTCCGCTCGTCTTATTTATCGGTTGACTATTAGCTCACTGGTTTTGGAACCACGGGCAAGCTCTCGTGACCTGCTGCATCCACCGCTTGTACGGCAAACAGGTAATTATCTTTTGAGTAACCAAGCTTTGCTTTGGTATCTGTTACAAAAAACTTCTTTTCCCAATACGGACTGATCGTTTCTCTCATCAGCACATAGTAACCTGCGGGAGCTTTCCCTTTTGGCGCATCCCACTTTAGCTTTGTTTTGTTCGTAAGGTCGCTGGTGATGATACCTACATTGCGCGGTTGTGCGGTAGCCAAGGCCAAGTTAGCCAACACCGAAAGGTTCATTCGGGCTACCTTTTGTATGTAGTCGTAATCTGCAAAATCGGGCAGATCGCCGTACTCGATACCGTTCTCTTTTCGTACGTCCTTATGCTGGCGATTAAAGTCTTCGTTCATCTCCGTAACACGTACGGCTGCAAAGCCTTGTTCAAGGAATGGCAGATGGTCGCCACCACGCAGGTAACGGTCTGTCCGGTAAATGAGCTTTACATCCAGCTGATCTACATAGCGCTCGCCTGTTTCTTTCACATAGCGGGCTAACTGGCGGGACGTTCCGTCATTCTCTCCACCTAGCGATTTTAGTGCGGCAATCTCCTTTTCGGTAGCGGCAGTCGGCACACCGTCGCTGAAAACACGTACACTGCGGTTATCTTTTAGCCCTGTTTCCATGCCGTAAGTATTTCCCACTATATCATTGTTCAGCACGGCATCTACCTGCCAGCCCTCTGCTTTGGCACGTTTAGCTACATTGGCAGACCCATAAAGCCCTTGTTCTTCACCAACAACTGCCATGAAGATTATTGTCGCCGGGAAAGAACGCTTCGACATCACGCGAGCAAGCTCCATGGAAACAGCTGTTCCCGAAGCATCGTCAACGGCGCCGGGAGCAAAGGAAGCAGAATCCATTGCCTTTGTTGCCCGTGAATCATAGTGGCCGGAAATAATATAGATCCGGTGATCGGCAGTATCGGTACCTTTAAGTATTGCCAGTACATTCTTCATCGGAGTGGCTTTAGTAAGCCTACGGCCTTGCGGCTGTACAAAAGCGTCAAACTCTACCTTCATTCTGCCATTTGATGCTGCCGCGTACCGCTCGTACTCTGCTTTTACCCAGTTGCGTGCGGCACCTATGCCCGTAGTTTTGCTGGTGGTGTCGCTTAGCGTATGCCGGGTTTTAAAGCTTACCAGCTTACGTACTATAGCTTCAATGTTTTTTGACGATACCTCATCTACCATTTGCTTAATACCTGCATCCTGTTTAACAACGGTTTGTGCCGAAGCAGAGAAAACAATAAACATTAACAGCAGAGTGGCAATCTTTTTCATATGGCAATTTAATTATTCGGCGTCCTCGCCTTCTACTGTCTCTAAAATGTTACCCGGCTGTTTAAAATTGCTCTTTACAAAGTGGCACCAGTCACACTCTTTTTTGCCGCAGCCTTTATCAAACTCATGATTCATTATTTTTTGATAAACAGAGGTGATCTGGCCTGTTACTTCTTCTATGTCCTGCGGAGAGATGACAATCTTTTCTTTAAAGTACTCATCGTTCACCGGCTCAACAAAATCGAACACGGTATTCACTACCTGCCATTCGTTTGTGCGGTCGTTATCAACCAAAATTTTATAGAATACAGCCTGCCGCCAATAATCGCCGCCGTAAGGGTTGTCGTTTGTTGGTCGCAGCAGTTTATCTTTGGCGTTGCGCACCCGGCCGGTCTTATAATCTACCACGGTTACATCTTTCCCGTCAAACTCCATCTTATCCAGGTTGCCCTTTATCGGCACACCTTCCACCTCAATATTCTTTATACTGCGTTCTGTAACTGCAACCTTGTTCCAGTTAGGTGCATTCAATTCGTAATATGCTGGCAATATCTTGTCCCCGTAATCCACACGCAACTTGAAATCTGCTTTTGTGAAAGAGTCGCGGTTGCGGTACATGTACCAGTGAAACTCTTTTAAAAACTCCTCTGTCGGCATAAACTCGTTACCAAATTCAGGCAACCTGCGATAAGCCTTGTTCAAGGCCCAGTGCACGGCTTGCCCAAAAGTGGCCGACGGACTTTTTCCTGACGGTACTCTTATTAAACACTGGAAGTAAAATCTCAACGGGCAATCCAGGTAATTACTCAGGTGAGTAACTGATAAAGTATAGTTTTGCAGCAGTTGATTAATATAGTTTCTATCCAGCAATTCAACCACCGGTTTGTCTTCAAGGTTAAACTGTGTAGCTATAAACCCTATCATGTCGTCTTCTGCGACCTTTGGGTACATAGGTTGTAAGTGCGACTCGGCCAGTATCTCTCCTATAAATTGCGACGCTTCCTGATCTTTACCTTTGGCGTCCTTTGCCGCATAGGATATGTTCAGGCATTGTTTAGCCCGGGTAACGGCTACATAAAACAAACGGCGTGCTTCTTCCTTCAGTGCTTCTTCGTCAGATTTGGCGCTGGTTAATGTATCAGGATAGCTGAAGCCGCTGTTGCGCCCTTTACTGTCCCAGGTCTTTTTATCGCAGCCAATAAAGAATACGTGCTCAAATTCCAATCCTTTTGAACCGTGTGCGGTAAGGAAGTTAATGCCATTATCACTGAAAATAGTTTTATTTAGCTCCATTCTGATGTTGTTCTTCTTCATCAGTTCTATGGTAGCAATTAAATCAGCAAGTTTAATCTCCGGGTTCTTTCGGCTTTCATCTTTTAAAAAATCAAAAAAGCTGGTAAGCATTTGCATGTGCGTGCCTTTATCCTGCTGCTGCATAATGTACTTCAAAATGCCCATCTTGGAGATCACCTCCTGGAAAAGTTGCTGCAGCGTGATACTAACGGCCGAGCTAAGCAACTCATCAATGTTATTGATAAGGTACTTCATAGGCAAGTTTGGCTGTGTACCAAACAGATCGGTCTGCGGATTCACCCGCAACTCGTGTATGTAGCGGCGCAAACTGGTAACGGGCTCATCCTTCCGTACCGTTGCAAAGTTTGCTTTTGAAACTGCTACACTAGCTTTTGCGATCTCAATAGGCGGAATGTTAAAGAAGTCGTAATGCAGGATTTCAAAAAGCAGCTCGTCTCCACTGTAAGGCGAATCAAGTTCCATGGCCAGGTACCGCAGGATGTTGGTTATCTTCTCGCCAAAGGGAATGCTGAGCACATCAATCTTGCGCTTGGTATTTACTGCAATCTTTTCAGATTCCAAAAAGGTCAGCAGATCTTCTACCTGACTATGGTTACGGTATATTACGGCAATCTCACCCGGAGGAATACCTTTCGCCACCAGCCGCTTTATCTGCATGGCTACGTCAACCAGCTCTTGCGCGGGGTTCTCATATTCCTTAATCATTGGCTCTACAACCAGCTCTTCAAAGCGGGGATGTGACGACCGAAGGTTCTTATCAAGCCTCAACTGAGTGGTAAGGCGCTCGCGGTTGTTGTTGATCAGCGCTCTAGAAATATCGAGGATGTGCTGATTTGAGCGATAGTTATGCTTAAGTACTACAGTATAAAGCGTATCTACATAGTCACCTGCAAAATCAAGGATGTTTTTCATATTAGCACCCTGAAATTTGAAGATAGACTGGTCGTCATCACCTACCACAAAAACGTTGGGCGTATCCCAATAATTCAGCAGGAACCTTAACAAATCATTTTGCGATCCGCTGGTATCCTGGAACTCATCTACCAAAATGTACTGATACCGTTCCTGGTACTTGCGTAGCATTTCATCATTCTCGCGGAACGCTTTCAACACCCACATGATCATGTCGTCATAATCATACCTGCCACGGTGCTTCATTTTAGCGATATAATTATCGTACTCGCTTACCGCAGCAAGCAACTTGCTCATGGTTTCGTTAGCCTTATCTATCTCCTTTTGCTTAGGATCGCCTATTTTTATCCCTGCTTTTGCATTAGCTCGTTTGTATATAAACTCTTCGCGGTTTGGCAGATCTTCCAGGTATTCTTTTACGGCTTTCTCTATTACGTCGCGGCTCCAGTTCTCGCGCTTCATGGTGGAGAAAAGGCTTTTTAACCGGGGAGCATCATAGTAGATATCACCTGTAAAACGCTTAAGCAGGTGATCATTGGAAAACTCATCCACCAGTTCACGAAACAACATAGCAGATTCTAGATCGGATAATGCTTCTAAGTTTAGCTTGCCAAAATACTCCAGGTTCTCCTGTATAATGTCATTACAAAAAGCGTGAAAAGTGTAGATGTTAATACGATACGCATCCGGACCAATAAACTGGAACAGGCGCTTGCGCATGGCTACAGCGCCGGCGTCTGTATAGGTTAGGCAAAGAATCTCACTTGGACGAGCATCCGTATCGGTCAGTATTTTACCAATCCGGGCAGCTAATATCTGTGTTTTACCCGTACCTGGGCCGGCAACCACCAATACCGGGCCATCCATTTTATTTACAGCCGCCAATTGTTCGGGATTAAGTCCCGCAAGGGCTTTTTGAAAATTATCGTTGTATTTGTTAGAAGTAGCTTGCATAATCTTAAGTAAAAATACTAAAAATTATAGCTTAAGCTTCAGGATCGTCTACAAACAAAAATAGCGATGATATAACCATCGCTATAAAATAATGTATAATGCCGCTTTTACTTCTGCCTGAACCAAACCTGTATTGGTGCACCCGAAAACTCGAAGTTCTCACGAAGTTGATTTTCTATAAAACGATAATATGGTTCTTTAACATACTGTGGCAGGTTGCAAAAGAAAGCGAACATAGGCGATGTTCCGGCGATCTGCGTAGCATACTTAATTTTAACGTACTTGCCCTTGATAGATGGCGGCGGATATTTCTCAATAATCGGCAACATCACATCGTTAAGTTTTGAGGTAGGCACTTTTCGTGCGCGGTTGTAATAGACCTGATTAGCAGTTTCGATAACTTTTAACACACGCTGTTTCTCGGTTACAGAAGTAAATACGATTGGCACATCGGTAAAAGGTGCTGTTTTCTCGCGTATGGTTTCTTCAAAAACCTTAACGGTTTTGTTGTTTTTCTCAATTAAATCCCACTTGTTAACTACTATAACAATGCCCTTCTTGTTCTTTTCTGCCAGGTGGAAAATGTTCATGTCCTGCGCTTCAAAACCTTCAACGGCATCAATCATTATAATTACGACATCTGCTTCTTCCAGCGCTTTAATAGTACGCATTACCGAATAAAACTCGATGTTCTCTTTCACCTTGGTTTTCTTGCGCAAACCGGCAGTGTCAATCAGCATGAAATCATGCCCGTACTTGTTAAAATGTATGTGAATAGAATCGCGCGTGGTACCTGCAATCGGTGTAACTATGTTACGCTCCTCGCCGATTAATGAGTTTATGATAGAGGATTTGCCGACATTAGGCCGGCCGATAATGGCGTACTTAGGGCGGGCGTTTTCTTCCAGTTCCACGTCCTCGAAGTGCTTAACTACCTCGTCCAGCAATTCCCCCGTTCCTGAGCCAGTCATAGACGATATGGTATAGATCTCACCAAGGCCCAGGCTGTAAAACTCGGTAGAATCAGCCAACTGGCTGTTGTTGTCCAATTTGTTAACTACTACAAATACGGGCTTTTGGCTGCGGCGCAATAAGGTGGCTATCTCGTCATCCAAATCGGTAATACCCGTGGTAACATCCACCATAAACAGGATAACGCTTGCCTCTTCAATGGCGATGATCACCTGTTCGCGTATAGCAGCTTCAAACACATCTTCAGAATTGGCTACATAGCCGCCTGTATCAATAACGGTGAACTTGTGGTCTGTCCATTCTGATACGCCATAATGCCTGTCGCGTGTTACACCGCTAAAGTCATCAACAATGGCTTTACGGGTTTCGGTAAGGCGGTTATACAGGGTAGATTTACCAACATTCGGGCGACCTACTATAGCTACTATGTTACTCATGATTATTGAGAGTGAAGAATTAAGAGTCAGGAATCAGGACAACTTTACAAAAGTCGGTATCCGGTCTTAATTATTGAATTCATTATTTAATTTTTCATCTTGAATCTTGATTCTTACATCTTGATTCTGTTGCACCTATTCGTACCCAAACTTCTTCAGGTAATTTTTCTTGCTGCGCCAATCAGGAATAACCTTAACAAACATTTCCAGAAATACTTTACGCTGGAAAAACTCTTCCATGTCCCGGCGGGCGTAGGTGCCGACAATCTTCAGCATTTTTCCGCCTTCGCCAATTAGTATGTTCTTTTGAGAATCGCGTTCAACGATGATCTCGGCACTTATCCGGTGCAGTTTCTCACCTTCCACAAATGCTGTTACAACCACCTCTGCACTGTAAGGTATTTCCTTTTTGTACTGTTTCAGTATCTGTGCACGTATCATTTCCGATGCGAAGAAGCGGTCGTTCCTGTCTGTTAAAGCATCCTTTTCATAATATGGGGGATGCTCAGGCAGGTACTCCAATATAAAATCCATTATGGCTTTTATATTATGATCATGCAGGGCAGATATCGCGAACACTGCTTTTGGCTGGAGTTTTTCCTGCCAGTAAGCAGCCTTTTCTTTTACCTCTTCCTCGTTGCTGAGGTCGATTTTATTAATAAGTATTACAACAGGTGCATCCGAGCGTTCCAGCTTTTTCAAAACGTCCTGCTCGTCGTACTCCTCTTTGATGTCTGTTACAAGCAATATCAGGTCGGCGTCTTCTATTGAACCTTCTACCTGGTGCATCATACTTTCGTGAAGCGCGTAGTGCGGTTTAATGATCCCCGGCGTATCAGAAAACACGATCTGGTATTCGGGTTCGTTAACAATACCTAATATTCTGTGGCGCGTTGTCTGTGCTTTTGGGGTGATGATAGACATCTTTTCTCCCACCAAAGCATTCATAAGGGTTGATTTACCCGAATTGGGCTTACCAATTATACTTACAAAACCTGCTTTATGCGCCATAAAAAAATAAATTAAAATATTTTTGGACTGCAAAGAAACGAATTATATCTTTGCAGTCCAATTAAAAACAAAGCGAGATTGCTTTTTTGATAATCGGAGCAAACATTTCGGAGGTTATGACCGTTATGTAAATACAAAACAATGCGGGATGGAGCAGTTGGTAGCTCGTCGGGCTCATAACCCGAAGGTCGTAGGTTCGAGTCCTGCTCCCGCTACAAAAGTTAAAAGGCTTTTCTTAATAAGGAAAGCCTTTTTTGTTTCAACAATTTTACCCGGATTTTAGCCGACAGTGTTCAAAAGTGTTCAGCTTTTTTTGTGCCCATGCAATTTGAACACATGTTTGGTGGTTACCGTAAAACATTAAAAAAAGCGCCTGGTTACACTTTTTAAGCCGTTTTTACATACACCCTGCTTTAAATTCCACACCAAATCGCAGCAATAAAAACAGCTATTTTAAAATATATTTGCTTTTAAGGTTTAAGCTACAGGTTGCAAAACACTGTTCATGGTGTTGTAGCGGCTTACCAAAATTTCAGTGTTATACCGCTTAACACCATTAGCATCTCTAAAGGCTGTTGTTTGTACTTTGCCTTCTACATACAGCACGCCGCCCTTTGCAAACTCTACTTCAGAGCTTACGATGCTTCCGGGTACCAGCAGCTGATGGTACTCCATATGCGGGCCTTCTTTTTTGCTGATCGTTTCCTGGGTAACCAACTTGCAAAACAGGTACTGCTGGTTTTCTACTTTAAGCCACTTAGCGTCGTCGTAAACGTGTCCTACTAAAAGCACTTTGTTTATACATGATGTCTGATTCATTGGTATGATGGTATTGAAATCTCTTCTATTTAGTACTGGCATGCTCTACCAGGCCATGTACCTTGCTTAACAAATAATCAAGGTCAAACGGCTTTGCTATAAATTCATCACAGTTGTAATAACCCAACGAGCTAATCACCCTTGGATGTGCCGACAAAATGATCACCGGCAGATAGCTGGTTTTCCTATTGGTTTTAATCTGGTGGCATATTTCGCCGCCGTTAATACCGTTCAATATGTAATCAATAATCACCAGGTCGGGCTGGTACTCGTCAATCAGCTTAAAAACGTCATCGCCGCCCTCAGCCATTTTTACACTAAATCCGTCGCCGCACAGCGCCTCGTTAAGTACGTCCAGTATAGCGGCGTCATCGTCAACAATCAAAATCCTCTTTTCCATTAGTTGCTCTATCGCTCTTTAACAATTTCAGGCTGCACACTGTTTTAAGGTGGTTATCACCTTACAGCATGTTTTACAAACAGATGGATACAATAACGCAGATTGCAGGTAAGCAGCTAACGGGCTGTTTAACCTGTGTAACATAGACGGCATTGGGGCTATTACTATAAATTTATAGTACAAATTTACAGCGGACGATTTTTACTAAGAGCGTATTTATACGCAGATACCCCAAATTTTACCAAAAAATTAATTATTAATATAAAATTATACCTAAATATTAATGTTTTTGAGAACTAATTTACTATCCCATTAATTATTGCGTATCGCACAAGTGCGGCGGTATTACGGGAGCCAGTCTTGTCTATTAGGGCTTGTCGCTGGCTTTCTATTGTCCGTTTACTTGCAAAAATCTTGTCGGCTATCTCCTGGTTGGTGTATCCTTCGGTAATCAGCCCAAGTATCTCTATTTCTTTAGCAGAGAGGTCGATATCATGCATGGGCTGCAACGATGCAGGATCGGGTATGGTAAGCAGTCGTTTTAAAAACTTTGTAGACAGTTCTGAGCAAATGTACTGGTTACCATCGCACACGTGTTTTATGGAAAATATAAGTTCCGCAGCGCTTACATTTTTAAGCATGTAACCACTGGCGCTTGCCTGGAAGGCCTTAATCACGTATTTCTCATGATCCAGCGCGGTTAACATAATTACTTTAACTGCCGGGTAGTTCTTTTTTATGTGTTCCGTTAACTCAAGCCCTCCCATTTCGGGCATGTTCATGTCGGCCAGTATAACATCCGCCTTTGTGCCATTGTTAAGCAAATCTATAACCTGCCGGCCGTTAACCGCTTCGCCGGCAATAGTTAGGTCCTGCTCTTTCTCCAGCAAAGACTTTATGCCGTTTCTTACAATATTATGGTCCTCTGCCAGTATAATGTTGATCATTTTAATGCTTTTGATTTCGTTTTACAACAATTAAGAGGGCCGGCTATTAATTCTATTTAAATGTGAATGATTATAAATGCCCCTCATCGTCAGACTCGGTCCTGGTCATAGATATAAGCAGGCCTTTTAGCCGTTCTATATGTATGCTCAACTCTTCGGCCCGAACTTTATACTCTGCATATTGCTTGCCGGTATTCTCGTTCTCTTCCCGCCAAACAATGCCCAGCAGCAGGTTGCGCCGCTCCTCCAGCATCCGTATAGATACCCATATAGATTCTTCCATGTTTTCGGCCTGCCTTTGCATCAGCGCCGCCTCGGTATAAACGTGGCCGGTGTGGCACCTGTACCTGGGGAAGTTATCGTTCTTAATCCGCCATAGGCCGCCTCCGCAATCAGGGCAGGTGAAGTTGCTATGGGTGCCAATTTTTTCCATGTCGGTAATTTTGCTCGCCATACGCTCAGTTATATCGGCTTCAATTTTCACGTCCTCTGGTATTGGCAAAGTTTTAACCGGCTTTGCCACCATATCGGCCACTATGTAGCCCATATCTTCCAAAAACACCTGATTGTCTATCTCTACATTGCTGATGGCACTTACCGGCATATCGTCGTACTCTGCCTCTGCAGGGTCTTGCACAATAGCCATCCCGCCGCTGCGCTTTATGGCAGCCAGGCCAGATGTTCCATCATCCAGCAAGCCGGTTAGTATAATGCCAATGGTGGCTGCACCGTAGGCAACCGCTGCCGAACGGAACAACACATCTATTGATGGGCGCCAGCGGTTTTCATGCGGCCCCAGCACTAACCTTACTTCACCTGGTTTTACCAGCATGTGCACATCTGCCGGGCTTATATATAAGTGGCCGGCTTGTATCTGCTCGCCATCTGTAGGTACCCGGCAAGTAAATGCTGTGCTTTTTTGCAGCTGTTCTTTAATTACATGGGCCTGCGAATGTTTAGACATGTGTATCACCACAAATATCGCAACAGGCAAGTCAGCCGGGAATTTCTTCATCAACTGATTCACAGCCTTAATACCACCGGCGGATGTCCCTACAACAACTATTCTTTGTGGTTCCATTTATCTACGGTCTCTCCCGGGTAGCTTAAAAATTAAGGGTGATATTTACAGCGGTACCTTTGCCCGGGGCCGACTGCACGTCCAGCTTGCCATTATACAGGTTTACCCGGTTCTTAATACTGCTTAGCCCCGACCCGGATACTGCCCTCTCGTTCTCTTTATACCTAAAGCCTACCCCGTTGTCTTTTACGTGTATTTCTATGTGTTTATTTTTCTTTATCTCTATTTTAACCTGGCTAGCGCCTGAGTGTTTCATGCAATTGTTAAGCAGTTCCTGTATAATACGGAAGATGCTTGTTTCCAGCACAATATCAGGCCGCTGATGAAAACCGGTGGCCCGGGTTTGAATATGCATTTTTGATGATGACAGCCGCTTAGCCAGCTCCTCAATAGTAGCCGGCAGCCCAAAATCAGTCAAAATAGAGGGCGCAAGCTCAAAGGAAATGTTCCTGGTTTCTGCAATTGCCTGGTCTATCAGCAAGTTGATATCCTGCTGCTCGTTATTCAGCGGCCGCCCAGAATTCAATAAGCCCAGCTTTATTTTTATCCCATATAACAGCTGGCTTACACTGTCGTGCAGCGAATCGCTGATGCGCCTGCGCTCGTTCTCCTCGGCAGTAAGGGTGGCCAGGCTAATTTCGTTCTGCTGGTTGCGCTTAAGTTTAATGGTCTCCTCTTCTATCCGGCGCTTTTCGGTTATATCTATAATTATACCGGCCAGCCTTTTAACGTTGCCAGCTTCATGTATAACATGCCCCCGTATACTGGCGTAAGATAACCCTCCTTCAGCATTCATAATGCGGGTTACTACATCAATCTCTTTATCAAAGTTAATGGAGTTACGAAAGCAGTGGTCAACCATTTCCCTATCCTCCGGGTGCAAAATGTTGATGAAGTTTTTATATCCCCTGTCAAATCCGTTGCCGTGCATTCCGCCTAAAATATTACGGTTAAATTCGTCCAGGTAAAACTCCATAGTTTCCAGGTCGAGCTCCCAGGTACCCGCCGCGGATGCCTCTAGCGAAAGCTGTAGCCTGTCCTTGGTTTCGGCAAGCGCCCGCCGGGCTTCTATACTTTCGCTTATATCAATAATAGCTACGTAATATTGCGGCTGCTCGCCCAAAGCAGCCTTTATTGCAATGCCTTCTATCTGCGCGTGAAATTCGCGCCCGGTTTGCGACCGCATGGTAAGCTGGCAGCTCTCGCGCGCCCGCCTTATAGACATTTCATGATAAAAGCGGTAAAAAACATCCGTATGCACGGGCACAACAAATTGTATCAGCCGCTTGGAGGCAAGCCCCATTTTGCCGGTTTCCAACAAGGTTAGCCCGGCATTGTTAACATCAGTTACTACGCCCGAGCTGTTTAGGATGAAGTACCCTATTGGCGCCAGGTTGTAAATGCTGGAGAACCTTAGCTGCTGCAATTCCAACTCTTCGTTGGCAAGCTTCAGCTCGTCATTTTGCATTTCCAGCTCTATCTGGTGTACCTGCAGCTCCTGTAATATCGCTTGTACATCCTGCTCTGCGCCTGTAGCGTTGTTTTCGCCCGCGTTATCAACCGCCCGCTCTGCCATATCTCTCAGCCGACCGGGTAACATGTTATTTGATATGCCTGATTTGGGCTTCAATCCTGTTCTTTAGTTATTGTTAATAATGTAAGCGACGGTTGGTCTGTTTTCAAATCGCGCAGCGGAACGGCTGTAAACTTATATTTCCCATTAACGCTGCCTTGTAAGGTGACCTGCGCAGATTCGGGCGTATGTGTCTTTTGGCTTTTATTTAACATTTTCAATACCTTGTCTGTTTTAGTGTAGGCAGATAATATTGCAATGAAGTCGTGGCCTTTTACATCTTGCGCCGGCATAGAAAAGGTGTCCAGGAAAGCTTTATTCACTACTTTTACGTTATATTCGCCGTCTAACTGTATTACAGCATCAGTAACTACATTAACAACATCATCGGTATATCTGCTAAGCGTTTCAAGTTTATACTCTAACTGTTTGTAGCTGGTAATAAGTGTAAAGGTTAGCACCGCGCCGGATATAAAGTTGTCCAGCGTACGGTAAGGCATTATACGTACCCGGTACCATTCATCGGTCTTGGTTTTTACCTCTATCTCTTTGTTGGTAAGCTTTTCTATCACTTCTTTAATATCATTCTCCAGCGTAACGTTATCAAAGTTTGATACCACGTGTACTATTGGCCGGCCAACGTCTGTAGGGATAAGGTTAAACAGCTTGCGTACCTGCGGGGTGTACCTCAAAATATCCAGGTTGTTATCCAGGAAGATAGTGCCGATCTCGGTAGAGTCCAGCAGGTTCTTCATGTCGTTGTTCATGCGGGTAAGCTCATCTGCCTTGGCCTGATACTGCATGTTTATGGTCATCAGTTCCTCGTTGAGGGACTGCATTTCCTCTTTTGTCGTGAGCGATTCTTCGTTAGTGCTCTGTAATTCTTCATTGGTGCTCTGCAGCTCTTCGTTGGTAGACTTTAGCTCCTCTAACGATGTTTCCATCTGTTCTATAGTGCTGTTAAGCTGCTGCTTAGTGTATACCAGTTCTTTTTCCAACTCCTCTACAATGCCTGACGGCTGCTCGCTGGCCTTTTTAGACCGGGACGGTTTATTGACCAGTCCTCTATCTTCAAAAATAACCAGCACGAGGCCCTGCAGCCCGGTCTCTTCCAACAGCATGGCTTTAAGGTTGATGAGCCGTACCTTGTTACCCTCTTTTAGTTTTATGTCGTTTATGCTTGCGTGCTCCTTTTGTGCACGGGCCTGGTGTATAAGGTTGCCTACTACATATCGCAGTTCTTCGCGGGCCATTTTATGTATGTTCATTGCTGCCTCGCCGTTCGGCAACTCTAAAAACTTACCTGTCTTGCCGTTGGTGTACAAAATGTCTCCTTTGTCGTTCACCAGTACAGATGACGGCGTAAATTTCTCGAGCAGTATGCGGTTAAAGGTGTCGGCTACCGAGCTTTTGCTGGCCAGCTTTTCGGGGTCATCCATTTTATTGGAGATAAGCGGATATTGTTTAGCTACATGGAACGGAAAATCTATCATTTTCCCCATCAGCGGGTTGCCTTCTTTGCGTTCGTACAGCTTCCACTTGGGGTCTGTTGATACAAACATATCTGTAAAGCCGCCGATGGTTTCGGCAGGGCCCATAAACATTATGGCGTTAGGATTAAGCGCGTAGTGGAATATAGGGATGATTTTTTTTTGCAGTTCGGTAGTAAGGTATATCATTACGTTGCGGCAGCAAAGCAGGTCCAGCCGGGTAAAGGGCGCGTCCTTTATTAAATTATGCTGCGCGAAAACGATCATGTCCCGCAGCTCCTTTTTTACCTGGTAAGTATTATCCCGTTTGGTAAAGAACTTCTCGAGCCTTTGTTCAGACACATCTGCTACTATATTATCAAAGTAGATACCGTTGCGCGCGTGGTCAATAGCTTCGGCATCCAGGTCGGTGGCAAACAGCTGTATTTTAGGCCACTCTTTTTTCTTCATGTCCTCCAGGCATTCAATCAGCAGCATTGCAGCGGAGTACGCCTCCTCGCCGGTGGAGCAGCCGGCTATCCAAACCCGTAAAGAATCGCCGTGCTTTTTATGTTTGATGAGCGCGCACATCTTGTTCTTAAGCGACTCAAATGCCGGGGCATCCCTAAAAAATTTGGTAACCCCTATCAGCAACTCGTTAAATAAAACATCTATTTCGGGCGGGTTCTCTCTCAGGAAACCAACGTAGCTAATGTAATCCGGCAGCTGGTGGTAGGCTATCCTGCGGTCGATACGGCGGGTGATGGTGCTTTTTTTATAAAGAGAAAAATCGTGCCCGGTTTGCGATCGCAGCAGCATCAGTATTTTTTGTATAGAGTTGGAGTTTTGTATGGCGGTGCGCACCTGGTCGCTTGCCTCCTCGGTAAGTACCGGGTGGTTAAGGTACTGGATCAGCTTAAGCGGCATTTCCTCGGGCGAGAGCACATAGTCTACCAGGTTGGTGCTAATGGCGGCCAACGGCATGCTGTTGTACTGCGCGGTATCAGGGTCCTGCGCCATGGCCATCCCCAGCTTCTCCTTTATCATGCGGATACCCGTCTCACCATCAGACCCCATCCCCGAGAAGATGATACCAACGGCACGGTTCCATTGATCGTCGGCAAGGCTCTGCAAAAAGTAGTCTATAGGCTGGCGGTAACCATTGGGCTTGCTTGGGGCCAACAGCAGCAGTTTGCGGTTGTGTATGCCCATATCTTTATTGGGCGGTATAATGTAAACCTTATCCTGTTCTACGGCAATTCCATCAAAAGCCTCTACAACGGGCATGCTGGTAAATTTTTGTATCAGTTCGGCAACCTGCCCTTTGTGGTCGGGGTCCAGGTGAATGATGATCACAAATGCCATTCCGCTGTCTGCAGGCATATGCGTAAAGAACTTCTCAAATGATGGGAACGCACCAGCCGAGCCACCTATGGCTACAATAGGAAACGACCTGCTCTTTTTTGTTTTAGAAGACCCTTCTTCTGACTTAGGTAAGGTTTCGGGTTTTATTTTGGGTTGTTGCTTAACGCTTTTGCTGGCCATTGTGTATAGTTAAAGCTTGTTGCCGGTTTAAGTAAAAGTAGGAATTTATTAACGGCAGAGGGTTTACTCCCGGCGCGTTTAATTAAACATCAAAGTTAATAATATACTAAGCACGCGTTATTGATGCAGCCGTTACTTTTTAGCTGCATCTGATAAATAAAAAAGCCGGGCAAGCTTGCGCTTACCCGGCTGGTGAAAGGTTTGGGGGACTGTATTTATTGTACCTTATCCAACGGCGCAATATTGCTTTCAGATCCGGCGTAGCCTTTGTTCTGATTGATGTGACCGTTTATATTCAGGTCTATATCGTTCTGCGGTATCGGCCACAGCACGTGGTACGGCGATATAGTGTAATGGTTACCCGAGTTGGTTATAACATTTGGGTTCTTGTAGAAATCGTTCTTTTCCATAATCCTGTCGTAAAAGAAGTTATTGGTAGAGAACGAGGCCACATTATACGATTTACCATTATACGCAGCCTTACCTGTTTGCGCAAATATGAACGCCATACGGGTAAGCTCGGTTTTACGCGGCTCTTCCCAGTACAGTTCGCGCTGGCGCTCATCCAGTATGGTACCGATGTTTACAGCGCTTGCATCTGTAAGCGGCTGTGCTTTTGCACGTGCGCGCACTTTGTTAATATCGTCCATAGCCTGGGCGTTCTGGCCTTTCCACCAGTAAGCTTCGGCGCGCAGCAGGTAGGTCTCTGCCAGGCGGAACACATACCAGTCGGTGTTGGTACCGCGTGGCGGGCTCCACCATTTATCTACAGCAGTAGGACCAGAACCGATGAATACTTTGTAGTGCGGCCAGCCAAACCACGCGCGGATGGTATCCTTAGCACCATTCAGGAAACGTTTGTTTACGTTATCTGCGGTGTATTGCTCCAGCTTTTTACCATACCAGGTAGGGTCAGAAGTTTTGATGGCCGGGTTGTTGTAAACCAGATCGGTCATGTCCATCCACATGCCTTTGGCGTGGCGCAGGTCGGTGTTATCGTTCCAGATGTATTTGGTAGCATAAGGTGTACCGCGCAAGCGGCCAATACCACGGCCATACCACAACGTAAGCGGAAACTCCTCAGTAATCTTATCGGATATACCCGGTTTTAACGCACCCGGGGTTAAGATGGTACCATTATGCCACATGGGCACACAGTTACGCATCACCTGCGATCCGTTGGCAGTAGCACCGTCCAGCGTTTCCCGGTCAACAACAATATAAAGCGCTTCTGTATTTGCAGCAATAGCTTTGTTTTCAGGGCGGTGAAGGTCCCAAATCACGTTTTTTGATGCATCGCCTGCAACTATACCAAACCGGTTGGTCATCAATGCATAAGGCCCGTTAATAGCGAGGTTACATGCTGCAATAGCCTCATCAAACAAGCCTAATGCTAAGTCTATTTTTGCAAGCAAGTGGCCTGCAGCACCCCTGGAAGGCTCGCCCTTATTGCCATTATCTACTAATTTAGTTACAGCAAAATCAAGATCGGCTTTCATTTGCTTTAGAATTACCATGCGCTGGGTGGTAAAATAGCCGGTATTGACGCCGGTTTCTTCTTTTAACACCAACGGCACATCACCAAACTCATGCACCAGGCGGTAGTACCGGTAAGCACGATGAAAGTATGCACCCGCCAGCACCTTGTTCTTTTCGTCTTCAGATGACCATGTTGCATCATTTATTCTGGAGATAATTACATTGGCATCATGCACACCTTGCCACCAAACCTGCCAGTAGCGCCCTATTTTATTGTAGTCATCGCTGTTAAGGTTAGCGGTTGGAGTTATTCGTACGTTTAAGTCCTGAGCCGGTGTAGTCTTATCTGTTGTTCCTTCAACTGCCGCATCGGTAAATAACGATTCTGTTAAAAGCGGCGCTGCATCACCAAAGAACTCAAACCTAACACTAAGGTTTAAGTTTAGCAATGCTGCCCTAAAAGCTGCCGGAGAATTTAGCGTATTGCCTGGCGTAAACTTAGATGGAGCCTCTGGAACAAGCTCGCTGCGTTTGGTACATCCGCTTGCTGCAACTATCGCAGCAATTGCAAATCCTGCTATTATGTTCTTATTAATCATTTTCATTTTCTTATCTCTTTTACATTAGAAAGTCACGTTGAAACCAGCTGACAAGTAGCGTGGTGTAGGACCGTTGTTTTGAGGATCCCACAGCGGCCAATTGGATATTACTGCTGCGTTAGTAGCATTAACAAACAACTTAGCACTGGACATACCCGCACGTTTGATTAGTGCCGGGCTGAAGGTGTAACCTAACGATACAGTTTGCAGCCTTGCAAACGAGGCTTTACGCCAAACGTTAATAGTAGTACCGGAAGAGCCTGAATTTAGCCTTGCGTAATCGTTAATCGGATTGTCCGGCGTCCAGTAAGGGAGCACATAAGAGTTCATACGCCCGTAGCCAACGCTGCCCGCATTGTTAGTTGCCTGGTTGTACTGCCTCAACTGGCCAATGCTTGATACCAGCATGAAGGAAAAGTCAAAGTTTCTCAGGAAGTTGAAATCGTTACGTAACGACCATGTAAACTTTGGATTAGTTGTACCAAGAAAAACTTTATCATCGTTCGTGAATTTAAAGTCGCCGTTCATGTCCTGCAATTTAAAGTCACCTGGCTTAGCACCGTACTTAGCAGCCTCGGTAGCATCAGGAGTTTGCCACACACCAAGTATCTTGTAGTCCCAAACAACATTTACGTCGCGGCCGATAAACCAGCCGTTACCACGATCATCATTCTCAAGCGTTACTGTATTACCGTTCGCATCGGTTGACTGGTATTCACCATAGAGGTGAACTATTTTATTACGGTTCATGTAAAATGTACCAGTAGCATTCCAATTGAAGTTGCGGCTTTTCATGACCTTGCCTTCCAGCAGAACCTCGATACCTTTGTTGTTTACCTGGCCTATATTGGTAAGCAGATTAGACGTAACTAAACCTTGTATGCTTGCTAATGAGCGGTTAACAATGAGATTGGTAGTTTTACGGCTGTAAACATCTACCGAACCACTTATCCTGTTGTTCAGTATAGCAAAGTCTAACCCAAGGTTGGGGCCTGTAACACGTTCCCACGTAAGATCGTTGTTTTGCAATGACGTTACATAGATGCTGTTGTTATTAACAACCACGCCGCCTGGCGTAACTGTAGGATACTTACCTGCAACAATAGTTGCAAGAGCCAGGCTCGGGTCTGCTGTGCCGCTTGATAAGCGGTTACCGTTTGAACCATAGCCTACACGGAGTTTACCGTAGTTAAGCCACTTAAAAGCATCCTTTTTAAAGAACCCTTCGTCGCTGAAAGTCCATGCAACGGCAACATCGCCGTAGGTCTGCCTGGGTTGTTTCAAGCCAAAAGGAGAGAAACCATCACGACGCACAGTACCTGTAATGTTGTATTTACCCATTAAGGTATAATTAAGACGCCCCATTAAAGCATCAGCATTATAAACCCGGTCGTCACTGCTTTCAATAGGTAGTGTACCTGCACCAATGTTGTGGTAGCCCAATACATCGCTAGGGCTGAATTGAGTGTTTGATGTATTTGTATACCAGGTTTGGTATTTTTCTTTGTTTAGCAGGAAGGTCGCGTCGAAAGCGTGTACTCCAAACGTTTTATTCCAGGTCAGGATATTGTCCAAATTGTAACGGTACCTGGTTTCCATCGTACGCTGACCGGTACCTCCCGCCAACTCGTTGGGGTTAGCCACAGGCCGGAAAAAAAAGTTGCGATAGGACTCAAACTGCGGAGAAAAATTAAGCGTGTATTTAAATCCAAAAGGCAGATCAACCCTGGTGAACAATGTAGAAAACAGCACGTTTTGCACGTTCACGTTCTGGTTGTATTGCTGCCCAAGGAAAGGGTTACGCTGATTTAAGCCGCTGTCATCGGTGTCAATCCTACGAAGGCTGCCGTCTGCGTTGTAAACGTCGCCGTAAGGAGAGGAGGCTATAATTTGCGTCCAATCGGCCTCGGTACGATCTATAGACTGGCCCGAAAGCGATCCGGCTGATGCGCCTTCATCACGTACGGCGTATTGCGCGTTAACACCTATAGTAAGAAACTTTGCTGCTTTGCCTTCCAGGTTAACACGGAAACGGGTATTGTTGTACTGTCCGCCTTTAATCAGGTTCTCGTTCTTTGTAAAGTTGCCTGAAAAATAGTAGCTAACATTATCGCCTCGACCAGATAAACTTGCTGTGTAATCCTGGCGTAAACCGTTTCGAAAGATAAGCTTTGACCAATCTGTAACTTTGTTGTTTTGATAATTGGCTATTTCATTTCCGAATAACCCTAAACGCTGCAGATACACTGTAACCGGATCACCTGTAGCCCCGTTCAGGAACTGATCTACAGTTACCCCACTGGGAAGGGCGCGCGGATCGCTATAGTAGTAATATGGATTAGATGAGTTGGCACTACGCTGTACATCTGCTCTCCATTTCAGGAAATCTTCTCCCTGGTAATACTGTTGGTTCTGCAGCAATTGAGCAACACCAACATTGCCATTAAGCGTGATTACAGAACCACCTTTTTTGCCTTTTTTGGTAGTTATAGCTACAACACCACCTGCGGCTTGGGCACCATAAACTGCAAGAGCACTCGGGTCACGCAGTACATCTACGCGGTCTATGTCATTCGGGTTAATATCGGCAAGTTCACCAAAGTAAATTACACCGTCCAACACAATAAGCGGACGGATATTTGCTGAAAGGCTAGCTTGTCCCCTCAATTGCAAATCGCCAACACCGCCACCCTTAGGTGATGTATTAAGACCTACAGATATACCGGGAACAGCGCCACGAATTACATCTGTAACGCTTTGTGGGTTATCATTTTCAAACTTATCGGCTTTTATACTGGTAATAGCACCGGTAACATCTTTTTGTGCACGGGTGCCATAACCAATTACCACTACCTCGTCAAGTTGTTTACTGTTATCTGCCAAAGTTACGTCAACAGTTGTACGCCCGTTAATTTGTACCTCCTGAGTGGTGTAGCCTATAAAGCTGAACACAAGCGTACCATTGCCAGCCGCGCTTATGGTATAAGCGCCGTTCACGTCGCTCATTACCCCGGTGCCCGTTGTTTTATTTTTTACGGTAACACCGGGAATTGTAACGCCCTTGCTATCCTTTATCACACCTTTTACGGTAAGTTCCTGCGCAAAGGACACCGTGAAAGTTGTAAGGAGCAGAGCAATAATTAAAGTAAGTTTTCTTTTCATAATCTATCATTATTGTTTCCTGATTTACTAAGCAGCATTTCAGCTGCGGATGGTCAAATCGACAAACCTGGTTTGTCGATTTTGCGTGTGCAGATACCTGCGATCTGGAGTTCACTACATCATGCTTAGTTCCGGTTTTTAATTGGTTAAATACTGGTAATTGGAACTGTAAATGTAGCGTGAGAAGGCTATTAAATGCAATAGGTAAACAACTGATAATAAGACAGTTATTAATTTTGTGATACGCTTTAATCACAAGCCATAGACAGCGTAAATACCTGTTTATACAGGGTTTATGCTCGTAACTACTTACAAGGCCGAAAACTGCAATACGCTTGCTTCACAAGAAAAAAAATGAAAAAAAATCAACTATTTTGATGACCTTTCATTACTGTATAAAAACCATATTAAAACCGCTTTTTTGATGAAAAAACGCTTATAAAACCGCTGTTTTAATGCCTGTTTTTTTTGCTTAATACGCAAATGAAAATAATGGGAGTAGATTAACTGCATTAAAAAGCTTGATCAGGCTTTTTGCAGGTTTGTTGTTGATAAATTCTGCCTGTGACTTTACATTTTGAGCTGATATCTTAACAAAATTTCATCCAATAATCCTATTTAAATGCCTGGCTACATTAGTGGAAGTTTGCGGTTGGGCTATTTGCAGTAAAAGGCTTAGCCTTATTGCGGTAATTTCAACTAAGCAAAGCAGGAAACATGATTATCGCCTAAAGTGCGATGCTAAATGCGAGAAGGTAAACGTTGAACTATACGAATGTATATTACCCTATTTCAGAGCAAGTTTGTGTATGAGGGGGTAATTACAAAGGAGCAAGTAGCTGTTTTACATCATAATAGCGCCTATCAATAACTGACTAAAGTAAGACGATAGCTAAGGAAAAAACATAAAAAGCTGTTATAGAGGTGGGCTTAAGCTACCTGGCGGTGAGTTGTATAGCGTTTAAAACCGGTTCGCCCTTTACAGGTACAAATACAATATTAATACCTTTGCCATCTGAAGCAATTACTGTAAATTTTTCTGCTCCTGCAGTCAGCGGACCATACTTACCGGCAATTGAAAAATTTTGGAGTACTGCCCTGCCATTCACTTCAACAGTAAATACCCTGTCTTCAAGGCGGGTTCCTTTATCCGCATTATCCAAATTGTAAGCTAAAGCTTCCGTTTGTTTGTCGGTAGTTAGTTCGGCAAAGTGGAGTGTAAGCTGATAATTTCCGTCGGGCACATTCATTTTAAAAGACTTTATACCGACTTGTTGCGTTTGATAAATCGGGTCGTCTGAAGTTTTATTTATGTTGCGATCGGTACCGTAACCTACCCGGCCATTACCGGGAAGTTTGAACGGAGTTCCTCCTGTGTAGCCAAAACCTCCTTTGGTATATATGGGTGCCGGCATCCATTCGGTTCCTGCCGATGAGTAGAAAAACCTTTTTGATCCCAGTAAGACATTAATATTCAGCGCTTTTGAACTTTGCTGTTTCAGATTGGCTGGTAAAAGGTTAAACTTTACAGCTACATCGTCGCGAATTGCTTTACCACCAGATGGAGAAGTTGCTGTCAACTGATTAACGCCATTTACAAAAGGCACGCTCCAGCTTATTATACCATTTTCCGTGGTTTTTGTACCAAGCGTTTTGCCGTTCAGCTTAAGCGAAACAGATTTTTGATTAGTAAAAACCCTTACTAGTTGTGTGGAGGTCCTGGGGGTTAAGCTATCTGCCAGGCCAGCCCTGTTGTTCCAGTTAGATATTTTCAGGAAAGGTGTTTTAAGAAGATTCGCCTGATATAAAAAATAAACATCTTTCGGCGAACGGTTTTGCGTAAGCAAGCCTTTTGAGTTTATATGTGGCGTAGTTTCGGCCCGTTCTTCAGAACTGAAATCTGCCAGGTTCCATATTATTCCGGCGCTAACAAAAGGGCGGGTCATTATAGCATCCAGATAAACCTTGTGAAAATCTACGGCGTAATCTATGCTTTTGTCAAAGCGTTCTGGTGTTAACGACCGTATTCTTGAGTCTGCATCGGCACCATACTCCGTGATCAGCATAGGTAATTTAGGATAATCCCCATGAAATTTGTCAAGGAATTTTCCAAAGTCCTCTGTTTTTCCGCTGTACCATCCCTGGTATAAGTTCCAGCCTATCAGCATTGGCACGTCAACTATGCCAGCTTGTTTATAGCGATTATAATCGCCGTGGCATGCGATCATGGTGTATCGCGCCGGGTCTTCTTTACGTGCTATGCTATCCAATAGCGCTGCCAGCAACCGTACGTTTTTAAAATATTCTTGCTGACGCGGCTTGTCGTTACCATACTTTGGCCGGAGCAAAACCTCGTTCATGTAAGCCCAAATTACAATACTTGGGTGATTAAAGTTTTGTTTAATCATCTCCATCAGCATGTTTTTACTGTTTTGCGTAAACTCCGGCGTTTCGGTAATGGCATTTACTACCGGTATTTCTACAGATGCTAATATGCCCAGGCTGTCGCATGCGTCAAGTACTTTTTTATCCTGCGGATAATGGGCTACGCGTAAAAAGTTACCGCCCATTTTCTTAATCATAGCAACATCGTGCACGTGGTATTTAGCCGTAAGCGCGTTACCGAGGCCTTCAAAGTCCTGATGGCGGCTCACCCCCATCAACTTATATGGCTTACCGTTGAGGAAAAAACCTTTTTCGCCATCAAACTTATACCAGCGCAGGCCCAAAGGTTCGGTTACTTTGTCAAGTACCTTCCCCGTTTTTGCATCGGTTATGGTAGAGACTACCCGGTATAAGTAGGGATGTTCGGGTGTCCATAAATGCGGGGCCGCAATTTCCGGCAGTTCCGTTTCAAAGGAATTTTCTGATCCATTTCCCTCAATTTCCACACTTTTTTGAGCAACCTTTTTGCCGGTTTTGTCGAGCACTACCGTGCTTAACAAAAGTTTACTTTTTTGTACCGAGGTGACCTTACCAGTGACCTTTAATATCGCCTTTTCTGCGGAAACGTTTGGCGTGGAGATAAAGACGCCATCTGCAGCAAAGTCTGTATTGAAATGGGTGGTGTTTGTTTTTACGAGATAGACATCGCGGTATAACCCGCCAAAAAAAGTGAAGTCGGCTGTAAGCGGCGGGATGTTCTCATTGTAAGCATTGTCTACAGCAATAGCCAGCTCATTTTGCTGACCATACTTTAAATACTTGCCTAGGTTTACATTAAAGCGCGTGTACCCGCCGTTATGAGCAGCTATTTTTTCGCCATTCAGGTAAATGTCTGCTACCTGGTTTGCGCCATTGATGTACAGGTAAACCTGGCCGCCTTTATCCGCTGCGGGAATAAGCACTTGTTTTGTATAAACTGCCGGGCCGCGATAGTAACCTGGCTCATCATCCATTACGTCTTTCGCGTTCCAGGTGTGAGGCAAAGAAACTGTTGAAGCTTTTTCAGATGGGGATCCATACGCTCCTTTAGCGAACTGCCAGCCTTTATCCAAATTAATTATAGTACGTTGCGCCTGCGCTGAATTCAGCTGAGCAACAAATGCTATTAACAAAGAGAAAATGGCAGCCAGTTTCTTCATACCAGAGTTAGTAGTTAAATGCTTTTTTAATACCCAGTTCCAGCCCACGCAGTTCGGCAAGGCCGCGTAGACGACCTATAGCAGAGTAACCGGGGTTCGTTTTTTTATGCAGATCATCCAGCATTTTATGACCATGATCCGGGCGGAAAGGCATGCGGATGTCTTTCCTGCCACTCGCATCGCGTTTTTGTTGTTCTTCCAGCAAGGCCTTCATTACTTCGTACATATCCACATCCCCGTCCAGGTGGTCAGCTTCGTGGAAGTTACCCAACTCGTCACGTTTAGTGCTGCGCAAGTGAATAAAGTGGATACGGTCGCCAAGGCGTTTTACCATTGCCGGCAGGTCATTGCTGGCTATCACACCAAAGGATCCGGTGCAAAATGTTAAACCGTTGTGCCGGCTGTCTACAGCATTGTATAAGTCCAGGATGTCTTGCTGATTACTTACCACACGCGGTAAACCAAGTATATCATAAGGCGGATCGTCCGGATGGATGCACATCAGCACTCCGGCTTGTTCCGCTGCAGGAATCACCTGCTGTAAAAAGTAAGCAAGGTTGGCTTTTAGGGCTGCTGCATCTATCCCCTCGTAAGTAGCCAGCACATCGGCAAATTCCTGTATCGTATAACCCTCTTCAGCACCGGGCAAACCAGCTATAATGTTTTTTACCAGCAGCTCAGCCTCTGCTGCAGAAAGCCCGCCAAAATACTGCCGGGCTTTATCTCTGATGATCTCCGGATAACTTTCTTCCGCTCCGGTGCGTTTCAGCAGATGAATATCAAATGCCGCGAATGCAACCATATCAAACCTTAACGCGGTTGAGCCATCCGGCATTGGGTAATCCAGATCGGTGCGTGTCCAGTCCAGCACGGGCATAAAGTTGTAACAAACAATATCAATCCCGCATTGGCCTAGGTTAAGCAACGAGGCTTTATAATTCTCAATGTATTGCAGATAGTTGCCTTTACGCTTCTTTATATCCTCGTGTACAGGAACGCTTTCCACAACCGACCAATACAAGCCGGCTTGTTCAATAATTTGTTTACGTTTTTGTATTTCTTCAACCGGCCATACTTCGCCGTTAGGCATATGGTGCAATGCAGTAACAATGCCGGTAGCACCTGCCTGCTTAATGTCAGAAAGAGATACGGGATCATTAGGGCCGTACCAACGCCATGTTTGTTCTAAACTCATTTTGGTTTTACTTATAGCGTGTAATTATTGGCATTTGTATTTAAAAAGTCCCACCTAACGGGGCTAAATGCATCTACCAGCATACCATCTTCCAAACACAGGCAACCGTGTACAGTGTAGGGCGGGGCGTAGTAACTGTCGCCTTTGCGGATGATCTTCACCGTATCTCCCATGGTCATCTCGAACGCGCCGCTTTCCACATAAGTAACCTGGGCATGCGGATGGCTGTGCAGCTCGCCACGGCCACCTTTGTCGAATTTAACTTTTACCATCATCAGCTTATCGTCGTACCCAAGCACTTTACGCTTAACGCCAGGTGCAACGTTATGCCAGTCGGTGTCTTCCTCAAATTGAAATAGCGTGCTCTGTATCATATCAGTTCTTTAAAGTACCGGCTGCATTAATCACCGGCTTCTTTTCAGTTAAACGCTTTTGTCTTAATAATGCTTCCAGATAGTAGTAATCAGCATAAATTATTGGCACATCTATCTCGCTCTTGGCGGGTAAATGGCCGGTACTGTGCAGCAGCATAAAGCCCCTGGCACTGTCTGGCTGCGCCTGATAAGCGGTGTGCAGGCTCTTTATTATTTTATCAGCAGTAGCTTTATACTTTTTACCGTTTTTGCTGTAGGTGCTTAGCTCGTACAATGCTGACGCAGTAACCGCCGCTGCTGATGCATCTCTTGGCTGAGTTTTTATATCAGTAGCGTCATAATCCCAATAAGGAACCAGATCAGCAGGCATGTTAGGGTTGCTAAAGATGAACCTGGCAATTTGCTCTGCCTGCTGCAGGTAAGCCTTATTATGGGTTTCGCGGTAACACATTGTAAAACCATAAAGCCCCCACGCTTGCCCCCTTGCCCACGATGAACTGTCTGCAAAACCCTGGTGCGTTTGCTTGTGTAAAACCGCTCCGGTTTCAGGGTCATAGTCTACCACGTGGTAAGAGCTGTAGTTCTCTCTGAAGTGGTTCTTCATGGTAGTATTGGCATGTGTTACAGCTACGTTGTAAAAGCGTTTATCGCCGCTGAGTTTGGCTGCCTCGAACAACAATTCCAGGTTCATCATATTATCTATGATTACCGGGAACTTCCATTCCTTCCGGTTGTCCCACGACTTAAGAGAGCCTACTTTAGGATTAAACCTTGTTACAAGCGTTTTCGCCGCTTCTAATACAACATCTTTGTAGTGGGCATCATGTGTAAGCCTGTAAGCATTCCCCACGCTGTTATAAAGCTTAAAGCCCATATCGTGCGTTCCGGCATTGGCCTTCTCCGCCTCCATTAACGTGGTAAACGGAACAGCCTTTTGTTTCCAGCTTTCGGCCCCAGTGTACTCGTACAAAAACCACAAATTGCCCGGGAAAAAACCGCTACACCAATCGCGGGTAGGCACCAGTACTAGTTCTCCGTTTCTGCCCAGTGTACGTGGCGATACCAGGTTGGGCTTATCGGGATTCTTTGCTTTGTTAGTTTCTTTCAGCATTACATCTGCCTGATGCTGCGCAAAAACAAAAGCGGGCTTATAGTCTTGCTGGGCAAGGGCGTTTGTACCTGCTCCCGTTAGCAGAAGTGCTATGGCGATTTTTCTCATCATCATCAGTTTGCAACCTTAATTTTGATCACCAGCTTCTTCACTGTGTCAAAGCCATCCACCTTTATGTTAGGCCGGTGTGCATCCTGAGGGAAAAACAGGAAGAACGTTCCGGGCTCTGCTCTATAGTACTTACCCTCTGTCGTGTAGTTCGCCACATCTTTGGCTGTATCATAAGCATTGGTAACCGTTGCTTTAGCAACCTGCTCAACTCCAATCTTCTCTTTACCAGTTATCACATATTGCAGGTCGATATAGTTTTTATGCGATTCCCAGTTTGCTTTATCCAGCTCTTTTGACGGCGCTTCTGTTATGCTGGCATAGGCGTTATCTCCGTCGATAGGGTATTTGCCCGGTGCCAGGTTAGCAAGATCATGCTCTTTTATAAACTGAAAAGCTTTATCCCAGGTGGTTTGAGCGGCATGATACTGGCGGTAAAACTCCGCGGCGTTAACAGAAGCATGCGGCTTAAGCGTTGTGCCGTTGGCCCAGCTTCTTCCTTTAAGCCACTTGTTGGCCTGCCCCCGCGTCACTGTAGTTTTTGATGTATCCTGCGCTTTAACAGACAGCATTGCCGAAAGCAACAAAACACAAACAATTAATAACTTAGTGGTGTACTTAGTTATCATAATTTATAGGTTTTTACAATTGGTTTAACGGTATTTTGATGTGCTCTTACACCGTATTTAACTCCAATTATACGATGTAATGCAATAGAAAGCCCCGAAACCGACCTATATTTCTACTACAACGTTTTAGTAAACCTGCAACAGCGCGGCTACAACGTTTTCGTAGAAATAACATCCGGGTTTCTTTTTATTAAAACCTCATTGCGTTAGAATTGCCTGCTGTTATTTTGCAACTTAAATACCATTGCTTTGAAAGTATTACACAGTGTACACCCCGAAGATTTTAAAACTTACCAAACCGACAAAATCAGGGAACGCTTCCTAATAGAAGACCTGGTACAAGACAATCAGCTAAACTGTGTTTACACGCACTATGACCGCATGATAATAGGTGGGGCAAAACCCGTGAACGAGACCCTGCAACTACCTAACTATCCGAACCTGCGGGCAACCTACTTTTTGGAGCGACGCGAGATAGGCATCATTAATGTTGGTGGAGATGGTACGGTAACAGCCGACGGGCAACGCTATGAAATGAAGAAGCTGGACTGCCTGTATATAGGCAAAGGCGCAAAAGAAGTCAGCTTTAGCAGTGCTGATGCCAGCAAGCCTGCGGTTTACTACATCTTATCATGCCCTGCACATCATACATACCCAACTGAGCTGATGACGCTTGAAAAAGCAGCAAAAGTGAAGGCAGGCAGCGCGGAGACCGCCAATGACCGCACTATAAACAAATACATACATGCCGATGGCATAAAAAGCTGCCAGCTGGTGATGGGCCTTACTATTTTACATAACGGAAGTGTTTGGAACACCATGCCGGCACACGTACATGACAGGCGTATGGAAGCTTACTTTTACTTTGATGTTCCGGACGGGCAGCGGGTATTTCATTATATGGGCGAAGGGCACGAAACCAGGCATATACTGGTAAACAATTATGGCGCAGTGGCATCACCTCCATGGAGCATACACTCCGGATCTGGCACGGCGAGCTATAGTTTTATATGGGGTATGGCGGGTGAGAATACCGACTATACCGACATGGATGCTGTTAAGATAGAAGATATCCGCTGATCCCTTTGGTTTATAATAGCCTGACATTACTAAATTTTTATTACATTGGTAACTGCAAACAAAGACTCGGAGGAGCAGGGACAGTTACTATATATGAATTTTAATGCGATTACGATAAGGGACATTGCCAGGGCTTTACAGCTTTCAGTATCAACGGTATCCAAAGCCTTAAGGGATAGCTACGAAATAAGCGAAAAGACCAAAAAGCTGGTTGTTGAATATGCCGAAAAGAACAACTACCGGCCTAATCCAATAGCGCAAAGCCTTAAAAAAGGGCACAGTAAATCTATTGGAATTGTTGTTTCTACTATCGAAAATCAATTCTTTTCCCAGGTGATCAACGGTATCGAGTCGGTTGCTTACCAGGCAGGGTTTAACGTCATCTTCACTCAAACACATGAATCGTATGAGATGGAAGTTAAGAACGTAGATCAGCTGGCGCACCATTCCCTTGACGGTTTGCTCATATCGCTCTCTACAGAAACAAAGGATATTGAGCATCTCAAACTTTTGCACAAACGAGGGTTGCCAATCGTCTTTTTTGACAGAATAAGTAATGAGATAGATACGCATAAAGTTATTGCTGATAACTTTAAAGGAGGGTATGATGCAACGAAACACCTGATAGATTCCGGGTATAGCAAAATAGCGCATATAACCAGTCCGCCCAACATCTCTATTACCAAAGAGCGGCTTGCAGGATATAACCAGGCGCTTAAAGATGCGGGCCTTACTGTACCACCCGAGTATATTAAACATTGCTCGCACGGTGGCCGCGACATTGGTGAGATAGAGAACTCCTTAAACGAGCTCCTGGCGCTTAAAGAACGCCCGGATGCCATTTTCACCACGTCTGACAGGATTACCACCACCACGCTGCTTTTATTGAACAAGCTGGGCATAAAAATACCAGAGCAAATAGCGCTTGTAGGTTACACCAACACTACGCTTGCAGACGCGCTAAACCCGCCGCTGACATCTGTGTATCAGCCCGCCTTTGAGATGGGCCAGAAAGCTGCGGAAATGCTTTTAAACCTGATACTAAGCAAACGGCCGGTTACCGAGTTTGAAACCGTCACCCTTCCAACGCAGTTGTTTGTGAGAAAATCAACAGCGCCACGGGAGGTGTAAGCCCCCTTTTTCTGCCACATACCGAAAACGATTTCGTAAATAAATAAAGCGTTAACCTGTAATTAACGCCTCTGCGCCAATACTTTTGGGTGTGCATCTACTATTTCCAGTTATAAACCTGCACGCACATAACTTTACTATCGTGATCAAAAAATTGCTGTTAAGCATTGTGATAAGCTTAGGTTTAGCCTGTAACATCCGGGCGCAAACGGTGGCTTTAGATTACTATTTTAACCGTGAGGTTAAGAAAACTGCCAACGGTGCAATGCAGCGTTTCCACTACACCTGGGAGGACCAAAGCAATTCGGGTTTCTCTTTATGGGGTAAGGAGTTTGACAAACTCGGCGCAAAGCTCGATTCGATACCTGTTGCACCAACAGCAGAAAACCTGAAGAATGTAAGCGTATACATTATTGTTGACCCAGACACCAGGAAAGAAAGCGCAAGCCCTAATTACATTACCCCTACCGATGCCGACGTTATTGCTGCATGGGTAAAAAAAGGAGGCGTGCTTTTGTTAATGGCTAATGACAGCGCTAATACCGAGCTGCAGCACTTCAACATCCTGGCTGCAAAGTTTGGCATGCACTTTAACAACGATATGCAAAACCATGTTATAGATGATGCACATTTTAACGATGGCGCCATCAGCATTAAAAACAATAAGGTATTTAAAACAGCAACTAAGGTTTTCCTCAAAGACGTGTGCAGCATTGGCTTATCCGGCAATGCAAAGCCATTATTAACCGCAAAAACTGGCGCCGCCATTGCAGCAATTAGTAAGCATGGTAAAGGGTGTGTTATTGCAGTGGGTGACCCATGGCTCTATAACGAATATGTGAACGGGCGATTGCCTGCAGGTTACGAGAATGACAAGGCAATGGCAGACCTGGCCCGATATGTAATATCACTGAAAAAATAGTACCTCTTGAATGAGTTCAGTAAAAATACTTCAAATGCGTGCGGTGGGTTTTAGATTGGTTAACTGCAGCCTATCCCGCAGTGTGGGGAGATTGATTAATACGTTGATTTTAATTTTGGTTTTCGGTTGCATCGGCTGTGCGCAAAGCACGGCCGGTACCAACCGGGTTCACCTGTTCAGCATGGCCGATTTGGAAAAGACCAATCAACTTTATCGAGCCCATGATCATAATGCTGTAATACAGGTAAACAACTTGCTGAAACAAGCCGACTCGCTGTTAACGCAAGGGCCGTGGTCGGTAACTTTCGATAAGAAAAAGACAGCTCCAGGCAACAATCCGCATGATTACCTTAGCCAGGCTCCCTACTGGTGGCCTGATTCCAGCAAAGCCGACGGAAAGCCTTACATACGCAAAGACGGCCGGCGCAACCCCGAAATTTACGAACTTCACGATGCCGCGCAGATGGAGAAAATGGCATCTGCAGTCAAAAAGCTGGCGCTAGCTTATCACTTCAGCAAAAAAGCAACATATGCAAAAAAAGCAGGCCAATTGTTAAAGACCTGGTTTATTGATCCCGCAACAGCCATGAACCCTAATCTTAATTACGCGCAATATGTGCCGGGAGTAAATGAAGGCAGGGGCATCGGCATTATAGAAACAAACCGCTTGCTGCCGATTCCAGACGCGGTAACGCTGTTGCAGAACGGATTGGACGCTAATTTAGTTAATGGATTGAAGGATTGGTTTAAAGCGTACACGCAATGGCTGCTTACCAGCAAAAATGGCAAAGCCGAGCAAAAAGAACTAAACAACCACGGCACCTGGTTTGATGTACAGGTAGTGGTGTATACGCTGTTCTCTGGTGACGAGGCGACAGCCAGAAAAGAAATCACCGACCATACAATACCCCGCATAGCTAAACAATTTACCGCAGATGGCCGCCAGCCGCTTGAACTGGCCCGCACCCGCGCGTGGGACTACTCCAACATGAACTTAATGGCCTGGTACCGGCTCGCCTTTATTGCGCAGCAATTGAACATTGATCTTTATAATAAAACTGTCGATGGCAGCAAGGGCATAAAAACAGCACTGGAGTTTTTACTGCCTTATGCCGCAGGCGAACAAGCATGGCCCTACCAGGAAATAGGCGGCTACGAATACGGTAACATCAGGCGGATGGTACATACCGCACGCGTTGTTTACCCAGATCTAAAGCTCAAAGCTTTTGATAGAAAATTCCCGGAAGGCAACGACCCGTTGATGTTTCTTTTTTGACATTCCCGACCATGAAAATCCACCTACGTCTTACCATCTTACTTGTATTATGCACAACAATATCTACCGGGTGGGCTCAGCAAAAAACCCGACTTCAAAATAACTGGGAGTTTGTTAAAGGCGACCTTGGCGGCGTTTGGGAAGCCGTTCGCCCGCAAACAGCCGGCGGACCGGAAACGCTGCCGCTTTGGGAAAAGGTGACCCTTCCGCATTGCTTTAACATGCGGGATGCTGTTGACCCGGATGTAAATTATTACCAAGGGCCGGGTTGGTACCGCACGCAGCTTAGCATAAACAACCCATACCCGGGCGGAAGAACAGTTTTACACTTTGAGGGTGCGGGACAGAAGTCGGATGTTTACATCTACACTAAAAAGGTGGGCAGCCACCTGGGCGGGTACGATGAATGGACAGTAGACATCACCGACGCAATAGAAGAGTTTAAGCAAGACCCTGCTTTTCAAAAACGTTTCAAGGGCAAAATACCGCTGGAGATACGATGTGATGACTCCCGCGATCTGGAAACTATACCCTCCCAGCTATCAGATTTTAATGTTTATGGTGGCATTTACCGTCACCTTAACCTGCTTTACCTGCCTGCGGTAAGCGTAGGTGAGCTGCATGCTAAAACAAGTATGTCGGCAGATGTAAAATCAGGCTATATCAATCCTATATTCACCTTTTACCATCCTGCTGCTGGCGGAAATATTTCCGGTGAAATAGTGGTAAAAAATACAGTTGGGAAGATAGTTGCCAAACAGCCTATCGACATCAATTTAGTAAAAACTGATTCAGCGACTTACGAGTTGAGCAAGCTTACTGTTAAGAACCCACATTTATGGACCGTAACAGACCCTTACCTGTACACGGTTGAGATAACGGCAAAACATCAGGGCCAAACATTTACTCACGCCGAAAAGGTTGGTTTCAGAAGCTTCCTTTTTGCAGATAAAGGGCCATTTTACCTGAATGGTAAACGTTTGCTATTGCGGGGCACCCACCGCCATGAAGACCATGCAGGCGTAGCCGCAGCCATGACCGATAGTATGATGTTGGCCGAAATGCAAATGATAAAAGACATGGGCGCAAATTTTATCAGGTTGGGGCACTACCAGCAATCTCGCAGAATATTACAGCTTTGCGATAGCCTTGGAATTTTGGTGTGGGAAGAAATACCCTGGTGCCGCGGCGGCTTGGGTGGCGACAAGTACAAGGCCCAGGCACGGGCCATGCTCAGCAATATGATTGCGCAGCACTATAACCATCCATCTATCATTCTTTGGGGGCTTGGAAATGAAAATGACTGGGAAGGAGATTTCCAGAAGTTTGACAAGCAAAAGATCCGCACATTCATGAGCGAGCTGAACAACATTGCACATAAGCTTGATCCATCCCGCAAAACAACTATTCGCCGCTGCGATTTCTGTAAAGACATACCGGACGTATACTCACCATCAATATGGGCTGGCTGGTACAGGGGCGTTTATACCGAATACAAGAAAACATCTGAAGAGGAATTTAACAAAGTACCACACTTCTTCCATGCTGAATGGGGCGGCGATAGCCACGCGGGCAGGCATTCGGAAAACCCGGACAAAGCACTTGCTGCAATTAAAGCGGGTAGCGGTAATGACGAACGTAAGGGGGATGCATCTTTGATAGGCGGTGCTGCCAGGGTTTCTAAAGATGGGGACTGGAGTGAAAGTTATATATGCAACCTGTTTGACTGGCACCTTAAGGAACAGGAAACCATGCCTTGGCTAACGGGTTCAGCATTTTGGGTGTTTAAAGATTTTTCTACTCCCATACGGCCGGATAATCCTGTGCCTTACATGAACCAAAAAGGTGTTGTAGACCGCGATCTTGCTAAAAAAGAATCTTACTATGTTTTTCAGTCGTACTGGGCCACAAAGCCGATGGTGCATATTTATGGCCATAGCTGGCCGGTTAGGTGGGGAGATGCCAATGAGCTCAAAATGGTTAAGGTCTACTCCAATGCCGACCGCACTGAACTATTTGTAAACGGTAAAAGCTATGGCATAAAACAACGCAATTCACAGGATTTCCCGGCAGCGGGGCTTCGCTGGATGGTGCCTTATCAAGAGGGTAATAATAAACTGAGGGTTGTAGCTTATAAGGGAAAGATGATTGTTTCTGACACCGTTTCTCAACGTTATCAAACAGCCAAATGGAGTAAGGCGGCAAAGCTTGTACTCAGCAAAGCTGACGTAGTTGGAGACATTGCAACTATACAGGCCACCTTGTACGATGCTAAGGGTGTACAGTGCCTGGATGCAACAAACTGGGTGAGCTTCTCACTTGCGGGTGACGGTAAGCTGATAGACGACCTCGGCACACCAACAGGTTCACGCAAAGTACAAGTATATAACGGGCACGCGCTGATCTCCGTAAAGTTGAACAAGGGAAAGTCTGCAATAGCAGTGAGCAGCGAAGGGATACCTACCGCAACCTTAAGTTTATAAACAATGAAGCATAAGTTCTTGCTGATCATTCCAATGATGTTAGCACTTTCCGGCTTTAATCAGTCTAACGATATGGAGGATCGGATCGCGGCTACCCTACGTCCATACATCCTCAAGGAGGCAGCCTGGGCAATGGAACAACAGCCGGCTACCATAACGGCACAAGTCAGCGACAGGAGCACCGGTGGCGTACATGACTTCTATTCGGAAGGTGATTATTGGTGGCCAAACCCTGCCGATCCTAACGGCGCTTACATACAAAAAGATGGTGTAACTAATCCCGATAACTTTGTTGCGCACAGACAAGCCATGATCCGCTTCAGTAGGGTAATAGGCGCACTGGCCTCGGCTTATAAAATCACTCATGATAAAAAATACGTTCTGCAGGCTGTTAAACATCTGCGAGCCTGGTTTATAGATTCGGCAACGCTGATGAACCCGAACCTGCAATATGCACAAGCCATAAAAGGTGTTGCCACCGGAAGGGGAATAGGCATAATAGACACCATTCACCTTATGGAAGTGGTACAAGGAATTATAGCTATGCAACCATCCGGTTTAATTGATAAGCGTACAACATCTGCTATAAAAAGCTGGTTCGAAAATTATCTTTACTGGTTGGTTAACAGCAAATACGGGAAAGACGAAATGAATGCCCGCAATAATCATGGTACTTGCTGGGTAATGCAGGTTGCCTGCTTTGCACGTTTCACCGGCAATGAAGCATTAACAACGTTCTGCAGAAAGCGCTTTAAGAATGATCTATTGCCCAACCAAATGGCTGCAGATGGTAGCTTTCCGCTGGAACTTAAGCGTACAAAGCCGTATGGGTATTCAATTTTTAACCTTGATGCAATGGCCACCATTTGCAAAATTTTGAGCACCAGGCAGGATAATCTTTGGCTGTACTCTACAGCCGATGGCAAATCCATAAAGAAAGGCATAGAGTTCCTGTACCCGTTTATAAAAGACAAAAGCAGCTGGTCGTTTAATAAAGACGTTATGTACTGGGACAATTGGCCGGTTGCACAACCCTCACTGGTTTTCGGCGCAGAGGCTTATGGCAATGCTGCCTGGCTAAACACCTGGGTAAAGCTAGACCACGATCCTGAAGTGCCGGAAATTATTCGTAATTTACCGGCGCGGCACCCTTTGGTCTGGTGATCATACCACCAGCGTGCTCCAGCCTTGCTGATCGCCCTTTAACTTTGACCGCTTTTTCTCCTGCATTACTTTCTTTATGCGCATAGCATATGTCCAGCAGGTACTTTGCCTAATTTGCAGCTTCTCCGACAATTGGTGCGATGATATCGTACCATTAGTGATGTACATGAGGTAGGTGATGTAAAAGGCTTTATTTATCGGGATTCGGTTGTTCTCGAAAATGGTATTGTGAATAGCTGACTCTTCGTAACTGCACTTGGTACACCGTCGGCTGTGCGGCAGCCGGCCGCCGCAATAACTTGTGTTCTCACAGCGGGTACAAGAGTAGCCGTCCTTCCACTTTAACGATGATAAGAAACCAAAACAGGTTTCCTGGTCGGGGTACTTGGCACTAAATTCTTCAAAGTTTAGCTCGGCAGAAAGTGCTCGCGATTCGGTAACACGTTCAATGCTGGTTTTAAGTTCAACATTGTCTTTCTCCAGCAGCACATTCATTCTTGATATCTCTTCAGCCTGCAATTCCAACTGCCTGTTTACAGTCAATAGTTGTCGGTTCTGGCGCTCAATTACCTCTTTCTGCAATTGCAACTTCTCCGATTTTTCCACCACCTCCTTTGTCCGGATAGCGACCTGCAATTCAAGTTCTCGGTTAATAGAATCCTTTAGCTCGGCGTTTAGTTTCATTTGCCGCATTGCTTCGTTATCAGCTGCTTCTTTCTCCTTTTTGAATAACCGTACCTGGTCGCCAATTGCAAACGATAAAAGCACCATTTCCATCACAAAACAGCCGCTTAAGCTATAATAACTTACCGCGGATGGTAAAAAGGTAAGGAGTTTTAGAGCGGTAAGTGCTTTAATTATAAAGCCTACAAACAATATGGAGTAGGCTAAAACAAAAAACCGCGCCGGCTGAAACCCTTTTCCATAGATGTAAATACCTGCCGCAAAACATACGGATAGTGGTATTACTTCCACAAACTTGTAAACAAACAGCCCTTTAGCAAACATAAGGCAGTACAGGAAGTACACCGATCTCAGTACAATTACCCAGTTAATCAACTTGTTAAATAAAGGAGCACGGTATTTTACCTGCAAAAGTTCTTTGCTGAATACCAATGCGAAAAAGCTGATCAGGTACAGCGCCACGCCATAGCCATAATGGTTTATTACCGGCATATCCGGCCACAAGTACTGAAAAGCAATCCCGTCAGCACTCATTTCATAGAGGCCAACACTTATAACGTAGAACACATAAAACAAGTAATGCTTCCTGCGTACAGCAATGAACATCAGCAAGTTGTGGAAGCAAAAGATTAGTATCATGCCATAAAACAGCCCATAACCGAGGTACTCATTCAATGCGTACCGCACAAAATAGCCTACCGTACGATACACCATTATAATGTTCACCAGGTTATGAGACCTTACCTTAAAATAGTATACATGTTCCCCCTTAGTGGCATTTTTTAGTAAGAACTCAAAATTTTTATGGTGAAAAAGGCGGTTGCTAAAACCCATGTTCGCGCCGGACTTCACCTCTTTGTATGTACCATTTGTGTCTGGTAAATAGGCAGTTACCTCATCTGTAGTCTGATCGAAGAATTCTATTAAACGAGTATTACTTTCCAGTGCCTCGTCAAATCTGACGCGTACACGCATCCAATAGGTGGACGCATTAACATTATTGCTCGGATACAAAGATTGATTGTTCTTGAATACCAATGCTTTACCTGTCACATCGGCGAAGTTGAGCTTGCCGGTTCTGTCTTCCAGCACTGCCACGTCGTTGAACGTAAATTTGTGCTGATCTAACTGATTATCAACATCCAGCACCTTTTGAGCCTTTGCACAAACAGCTGCCACACACATCAACAGGCATAGTATAATTTTTTTCAAATTATATAAAGGTTTAATATACAATAACTTCTATATGCAAGCTCATACCGGCTAACGCAAGTGGCTGACAGTACGCTCAAACTTTACTTATAGAAACAGGTGGTTTATAACATATCAAATATAATGAAATCAGATCTAAAGACCCACCCATTAAAGGCGATTTTCATGAGCAAAAACCTCCAAAAACCACACTTTTTTCTGTAGGGATTTAAGCATTGACTATCAATACATTGGGCACTCCGCAGTTGTTCGCAGAAATCAGATCCAGACACTTCACGTCATTCCCAATTTTTCTAAAGAAATAAAAACTTATCTACATACGGCGGGTTATTTAATCAATAATTAAAAACATCGACCATGATTGAACAGGATAAACTAACCCGTCGCCAGGTAATTGGCGGCATAGGCGCAGCAGTTGCCACGGCTGCCGTAACGCCGGTTTTTGGAGCCGGTGGACCATCAGCCTTTGATAGCGGCAGCACAGCGGCACCACTGGAAGACCCAACTCAAAAATACCCTAAGCCACCGTTCCAGGAGCAGTCGCAGCCATGGCCGGGACTGGCAAGCCAGATGAACCCACGGCCAGACCACGGCGAGAAAAGCTACAAAGGTACCGGCAGGCTTAAAGGCCGCAAAGCACTTATAACCGGTGGAGACTCTGGCATGGGCCGTGCGGCAGCCATTGCTTATGCACGCGAAGGTGCCGACGTAGCTATTAATTACCACCCTTCTGAAGAGCCGGATGCAAAAGAAGTAATTGCTTTGATTAAAGCGGAAGGCCGTAAGGCAGTAGCTATACCAGGCGACCTGCGCGACGAGGCATTTTGCAAGAAGCTTGTGGACACTGCTGTTAGAGAGCTGGGCGGTTTAGATATTTTGGTGAGCAATGCAGCCCGCCAGCAAACCAAACCGTCTATACTGGATATCAGCACCGAAGATTTTGATGCTACCATGAAGACCAATATATATGCGCCATTCTGGATCATCAAAGCGGCATTACCGCATTTGCCTCCGGGCTCTGCCATTATTGGTACCACATCAGAACAGGCTTACGATCCGTCCGCAGACCTGTATGATTATGCACAGACCAAAGCAGCTACCATGAACTTTGTTAAGTCACTGGCAAAGCAGTTTGCGTCTAAAGGCATAAGAGTGAACGGTGTAGCACCTGGACCAATCTGGACACCATTACAGGTGAGCGGTGGCGCTACTATGGAAAAGCTAAAACAGTTTGGCGGTCAAACACCCTTCAAGAGACCGGGCCAGCCGGCAGAACTTGCCTCAATTTATGTGCAGCTTGCCGCTGCAGATGCAAGCTACGCTACCGGGCAGGTTTACGGCTCATCAGGCGGCGCGGGCCAACCATAAAGCCACATAAATATACAAAAAAAGCCACGGCATACATCGTGGCTTTTTTGTTATACCCGCTTGCGCATGAAGTAAAAAGTTACAGGGATACGGGTAACAAAGCCCATGTCCTCGTATACCTTTATAGCGCGTGCATTATCGTCGCGGACGTGCAGGTAGGGTGTACCACCTTCTGCTTTTATACGGATGATGTGGTGCAGCAGTAATTGCCGCGCATAACCCTTTCCCAGGTGATCCGGGTGTGTGCAAACGGCGCTTACTTCCATGTAATTTCCAGCGTGCATACGCTGGCCCGTCATGGCTACCAGCTTTTCTTCGCTGAACACGCCTTTGTAGTGTCCGAATTCTATTGTCCGTTGCGCAAACGGACCAGGATTGGTAAGTTTTGTAAGGGCAAGCATCTGGGGTATGTGCTCTGCCGTAAGATCTTTAACTGCTACCAGGTTGTTTGGCTCTGGTGTGCCTCCCGTATGGACCATTTGGTAACCCGGAATAGTTGCTATTGCTTTCCAGAAGTCCGGGATGGTCGTGGTCCCGGCAGTCATAAACAATACCGACCGTTCTGCGGGGATCACGTTGTAAAGTTCACGAAAGTTTTCTTCGGTATTTTCGCGCAACGCTACAAAGGGCGAAACGTCCGCATCAAAATACTTTACGTGGTCGTTCCCGCCACCTAAATGCCGGTTGTTTGATATCAGCGCATTCCATGTGGGGTTATCCAATACGTGTGCCATGCAGCAAATGTACAAGATTACCAGTGTGCCGCTAAACCAGCCTAACTTTCCTGCCTTATGGCAAGTTTACTTTCGGGTGGTATCCGCTGCGTTACCTGTACCTTTTGTCGCCGCGGTAGACGATGTATCAGTAGAGTGCATACCCAGGGTATCTGCAGTGGTGCCGGTGGCTCCGCTACCTGTCGCGTCTCCGCCGCCCGATGGGTCCACACTCATCGAACTGGTATCTGCACCGCTGTTCTTTTCGCTTTTACCACCGCATGCTACTAACGCCATGCTTAAACACAATCCGCCAATCACAAAATACCTTTTCATACTGCTGTTATTTAAAGTATTAACCATTGTTTGTGGCGGTTGTTTCAGCAGATTTATCGATTTACCCCATTTAGATGTATCCATTAGACTTTACAGATTAACAACAATCAAATGCCTGTTTGAATTAATCACTGAGATAAAACCGTTTGGGAAAAGGGTAAATACCTATAACCAATCCCCAAAGAATTGTTCGTAAAATCTTTTATATCTTTTACCTCCGGCAGCAACAATTGCACTTTCCAGAAGCTCTTTTTTCTTCATTAAAGATCTCTCTTTAATTTCCAGTTTTAAAAATTTAATTACCGGAAGCAGTGCTAAAAGGAAGCTGGTTGTGTTTTGCGCACAATAGTCTAATATCGACCATTCATCTAAATCGTATTCTATTACTTCAGCCTCTGGGGCTGTAAAGGCTATTTGTGACCCCGAACTCCCGGCAAAAACATTAGTACCTTTCTTGTCTTCAATCTTGTCATAGAATTGGTAATCGCCAAAACGTAAGTAGATCAAATATCCATCGTATTCTTTAAATAGCTGATAGATCATTGCTGCCGACTGATCGTGTAATGAGTTGATATCGATAGCACTTTTAATTGTTGCCAGATTATTCTCTACATCGCTTACTTCTGATGAGTCCGTCGTAAGTTTTAGCCTTGTCAGATACCCTTTTATGTCCATTGCTTTGCTGTAATTTCAATCTTACTTATCTGCTACCTCTATCCATACCGGGCAATGGTCGCTGGTTTTTTCCCAGCCACGTACATGGCGGTCTACCTGCGCGGCCTTAAGCCGTGGCGACAGGGTAGGGCTCAGCAAAAAGTGGTCTATGCGTAAGCCGGCATTACGCCCGTAAGCATTGCGGAAATAATCAAAGAAGGTATAGATCACCTCATCCGGGTATAGCTTGCGTATAGCATCCGTCCAGCCCTGGTCTGTAAGCGCTTTAAATGCCGCACGGGTTTCCGGGCGGAAGAGGGCGTCCTCACCCCAACGTTCGGGCTTATAAACATCCAGTTCAGTTGGCATTACATTATAATCGCCGGTTAGGATAACCGGCAATTCAAGCTTTAGCAGTTCGGCAGCGTGTTTTATCAATCGGTCAAACCATTGCAGCTTATAGTCAAACTTTGGCCCGGGCGCGGGGTTGCCATTGGGCAGGTACAAGCCACCAATAATAATATCGTTCACGTTAGCCTCAATATACCGGCTGTGCAGGTCTTCGGGATCACCGGGCAGCACCCTGCTGCGTTCCTCTATATCCATACCTTTTGCCAGTATGGCCACGCCGTTCCAGCTTTTTTGCCCATGCCAAATGGCGTTATACCCTGCATCACGTATCTCCTGCTCCGGAAACTTTTCCTGCGGGGCTTTCAGCTCCTGTAAACAAACAATATCAGGGGCGCTCTCATTAAGCCAGCGCAGCAGTACGGGCAAACGGCCATTGACCCCGTTTACATTATAAGTGGCTATTTTCATAGTAGTGGTGCTATAATATCGGTTTACTTTAATGCCTTAGCAATGGCCTCATCGGTTACTTTTGCCATTATCTGGTAACCGGCTACATTGGGGTGCACGCCGTCCAGTGTCAGTTCGGCCTTTTGCCCGTTGCGGCTGTCCACCAGAGGTGTAAAATAGTCAAGCAAGATCAAATTATTTGCGGCGGCGTAAGCTTTAACAGCTTTGTTAAGGGCTATAATCTTTTCTGCAGGCTGCAGGCCTTTACGCCATGGGTAATCAAACACCGGCAGGTAAGCGCACAGGATAACTTTTATATGATGCAGCTTGGCTAGTTCTACCATGCTGGCCACATTGTCCATTATCCTTTCCGTAGTTACATGCCCCTGCGAACCGGCAATGTCGTTACTGCCCGCCAGTATAATTACTGCTTTAGGTTTAAGGTTGATAACATCCTGCCTGAAACGCAGCAGCAACTGCGGCGCTATTTGCCCGCTTATGCCGCGGTCAATATAATCGGGGTTGGTAAAATACGATGGCACCAACGCTTTCCAACGCTCAAATATAGAGCTCCCCAAAAATACAACGCGCTTGTTTGTTGGTGCAGGCAGTGTTTTGTTTTCGGCCGCATAGTGTCGGAGGTCGGCCCAATCGTCACTAAAGTCTTCTTTTGCGGCAGGAGCTTTTGCAGCGGTATCCGGTTTAGCCTGCTGTGCGTAAACACCAGCAGACAGTAGCAGCGCGGGTAATATCAGTTTTAATTTCATATGCAGGATGGCGACTTACCCGCCAAAATTAGTATTCTCTTTTAACCGATTAATAATTTAACAGTTTTAATCGCCTTCACCTTGTAGCCCCTCTTCTTCAAGGTCCAGCCGGTTCTCAATTCTGGTAATAACATCATCATCGTACCCGTCTGTGGTCCTGAACGCGTGGAGGGCGCTGCGCTCACTTTCTATTACGTCTACCATTACGGCTTTAAACCGCTTAAACATTTTGTTGGCCTCAGCCAGCTTCTGGTCATCACCCGCTGCGCCTTCATACAGTTCTTTCTTATAGCGTATGATATCCAGCCTGCAGCTCAGCAGGTCGTTTGCACCTACATCGTCCTTGTACTTCCCGCCAAGTACCTTTTCTGCTTCTGCCAGCATCTTTTGCTCTATTTTAACCACCTGGTGTTCTTCGGTCATTTCATCCGGCAGGTTCTCTGGTTTTACAAGCTTTATTACAGCAGGTAAGGTAAATCCCTGGCCCACAAGCGTAACAATAATGACCACGAAGGTGATAAATAATATAAGTTGACGGTGCGGAAAAGCGTGCCCATTGATCATGAGCGGGATAGCCAGGGCGGATGCTAACGATACCACACCGCGCATGCCTATCCAACTCAAAGTGAGGGGATTTCGCCATCCGGGTTTTCTTTGCGCCACGGTGATGTATTTACCAATAAAACTGGTGAACCAACCCGCAAACAGTGCCGATATCAGCCTGGAGACAATAACAACCCCGGTGATAATAAGAGAGATCTTGAGCGCGTCCAAAAACGACATTGACCCTATACCGCCGATGATCGCCGGTAATTGAAGGCCTATTAAAAAAAATATGACCGCGTTTAAAATGAACACGATAGAGGGCCATACGGCATTTGCTTTAAGCCTGCTGCTATGTGTAAGTACGTAATGGTTTTTATAGGAGACGAACAAGCCCCCGCTTACCACTGCCAAAACGCCCGAGGAGTGCACCGTTTCTGCAGCGAGATAAATAATATACGGCAGTACCAGCGCGAAGGCGATATCCAGGTTGCTGTTGGTTGGCAGCCAGCGATAAATGGCATAAAATACAAACCCCAGCAGCAGGCCTATAGCAATGCCCGATATTACCACTACCACAAAACCGTCTGCAGCATTGTACCACACAAAATTACTGCTGATGATAGCTGCCAGTGCAAACCTGAACACGGTTAAGCTAGTGGCATCATTAAGCAGGCTCTCGCCTTCTAATATGGATACCATGCCTTTAGGCAATTTCACAAACTGTAGTACGGCCGTAGCCGCAGCCGCATCAGGCGGGGAGATAATAGCGCCCAGCAAAAATCCCTGTGCCAGTGTAAAGCCGGGAATGATAAGCCAGCTTACCCAGGCCACCGTGCCTGCAGTGAATAGCACAAACCCCAAAGCCATAGCGATGATAATACGACGCCATTTCCAAAGCGCTTTCCAGGAGGTGTTCTGGGCGGCATCGTACAATATGGGTGGCAATATGCCAAGAAATACCATATCAGGATCAATCTTAATTACCGGGATGCCCGGGATAAAGCTGATGGCCAGCCCCGCTATTACCAAAAATATAGGATAAGCTATGCGCAGCTTTTTTGCCAGTACGATAAGAAAACATACACTGAGGATAAGCCCCAGGCAAAGCAACAAGATTTCGTGCATACGATCGGCCGTGAATTTCCAGGTAACAGAAAGCCAAGATAAATGTTTACACGCGCTAATGCAACGTGTTGGCAGTTAAGCTGCAGGTAATAAAATCCAAAAAGTGCTGCCATGCCCCAGCTGGCTGTCTACCCCAATTTTCCCACCATGCCTTTTAGTGATTTCCGAACTGATGTATAAACCCAGTCCAAGCCCCGAGAATTGGGAGCCGGTGTACTCCGCGCGATAATATTTACTGAACAAGTGTGGTATTTTGTCTGGTGCTATACCAGGCCCGTTATCCTTTACAGCAATTTTTATGTGGTCGCCATGCCTTTCGGCAATAAGGTATATCTCTTTTGATTCCGGTGCATACTTAACGGCGTTGTTAATGAAATTACTAAGCACCTGGTCTATCCGGTGTTCATCGCCGTATACCTCCAGATCTTTATCCCCCTGAAAAATCAGCTCGTACTTACCACCGTTGCGGATATACATGCAGCAGTTCTCCATCAACTCGGCTATTCTAAAGCGTTTTTTGTTGATGGTTAGCTGGCTTTCGTTTAGCCGGCCGGCATCCAGCAGGTCATCAATCAGTTCAACAATCTTCTCAACACTGCGGTTTGCCTGGTCTATAAGCTTCGGAAAAATATTTGGAACAGGGTTATCCTTCATCCTGTTGAGCAACTGCAACGAGGCACGCAGGCTGGTTACCGGCGTTTTAAGCTCGTGGCTGGCAATGCTTATAAAATCGTCCTTTTGTGCCTGCAGCATTTTCAGGTCCTGTATATCGGTAGCCGTCCCCATCCACTTTATTAATTCACCATGTTCATTTTTCAGGGGCAACATCCGTACAAGGTGCCAGCGGTAAACACCATCTACCCGCTTTTCCCTTATCTCAAACTCGCCGCCCGTGTTCCCGCTTAGTATCTTACCATACATGTCCAGGTTGTATTGCAGGTCATCAGGGTGAATAACCTCTCGCCATCCCCATGCTTTAGTTTGTTCAAAATCGAGGCCGGTGTAATTGTACCACTGCTGATTATAAAAATCAACTTCCCCGTCGGGCTTGTTGGTCCACGCGATTTGGGGCATCACATCCAGCTGCATTTGAAACTGCTCGGCGCTGCGCTGTATTGCCCGTTTTGTTAATACGGTATCCGTTACTTCTATAACAAAAACCAGTATGCCGTTCACATTATCGCGGAGGTCACGCTGTGGCTGGTAGATAAAATTAAAGTACCGTTCCTCAACAGGGCCATCATCGGTGCGGGCCATCGGTATCAGCAGTTCGTTACCTTCAAAGGTTGTCCCGGTATGATAAACGCCTTGCAAAATGTCCCATATAGGCTGATCCTTTATTTCGGGCACGGCCTCCAGTACCGGTTTACCCAGCAGTTCCCTGCCCGGAAAAAGTTGGTGGTAAAACGTGTTCACCAGCTCAAAAACCAGGTCAGGTCCGGTCATGATGCAGATACCCGCCGGTGCCTGTAAAAAGAAACGCTTTAAACGGTCGCGCTGGTTAAGCGCTTCCAACTGGGCCGCTATCAGCTCTGCTGTGCGTGCCACTACTTTTCCTTCAAGGCTCGCGTTAATAACCCTAAGTTCTTCCCGGGATAGTTGTAACTGTTCGTTGGCAGCATTCAACTCTTCATTCATTGATGCCAGTTCCTCGTTACTTGCCGCGAGCTCCTCATTCGAGATTGCAAGTTTATCACCTAATGTTGCTACGAACGATGAACTTCCGGCCGGAGTGATATTGTCTGTCGATGACCGCAAACCGGCTACTTCTTCAATATCGGTACAAGAGCCTATGTAACCTGCAAACGTACCATCAGCAGTGTACCTTGGCGAGCCTTTGTCCAGCATCCAACGATATTGGCCATCATGCCTGCGCAACCGATATTTAATCTTGAATTCCTTACGTGTATCAAACGACACTGTATAACTTTCCAGCCATTGCGGCAAGTCATTGGGGTGTATGCCTGCTGTCCATCCGTTGCCATATTCCTCTTCCATTGTACGGCCGGTAAACGTAAGCCAGCCTTTGTTAAAAAAGTAGCAAAGCTTATCAGTTCCGGCTAACCACATCAGTATCGGCGCTGCGTCAGCCATCAGCTTGAACTGCTCTTCAACGGTAATTAATTTATTTTCGCTTGCAGACATTTATAATTGTTGTACCAGGAGAGCCCGGTAACTTATCACAGGTAAACATGGTAAAACTTAACCGTATTTTAAAATGCTAAAATTTCGTCAGCAGAGGTGTTTATCAGCCAAAACAATTTGTAAAGCCATTTTTCGTTTTGCATCTTAGCACTCTCATTCTTAATTAATTTATGAACTTTAACAGAAAACTTTCTTTAACCGCAATGGCGCTGCTTATTGCCGGCGGCAGCTTTGCACAGGTTAAAAGAAAGCCTACACCATCCCCTAAACAAAAACCCGTACCCGTGGCAGACCAGGTACGCGGCAACATACTACCGGTAGACCCATCCGTGCTTATTGGCAAACTGCCCAACGGCTTAACCTACTATATCCGTCATAACGAGCAGCCTAAGAACCGCGCCGAACTTTACCTTGTAGTAAAAGCAGGGTCCGTATTGGAGACTGATGCGCAGCAGGGCCTTGCACACTTTGTAGAGCACATGGCCTTTAACGGCACGCGCGACTACCCTAAGAACAACCTGGTAAACTACCTTCAAAAATCGGGCGTACGATTTGGCGCCGATCTTAACGCATATACATCTTTTGACGAAACAGTTTACCAGCTGCCGCTACCTACAGATAGCGCAGAGGTCTTTCAGCAAGGCTTTAATATTTTAGCCAACTGGGCAGGACAGATCAGCTTTGATCCTTCTGAAATTGATAAAGAACGCGGCGTTGTGCTTGAAGAAGCACGTCTTCGGGGCAAGAACGCGCAGGAACGACTAAGCCAGCAAACGTTGCCGGTAATTGCCAATAACTCGCGCTACGCTACCCGCCTGCCTATCGGCAAAGAAGACATTATAAAATCTTTTACCAGCGAAACCATAAAAAGCTTTTACAAGGATTGGTACCGGCCAGACCTGCAAGCAGTAATTGCCGTTGGCGACTTTGACGTAAAAACTGTTGAACAATACATTAAAAATAAATTTTCGTCGCTGGCAAATCCGGCTGGAGAAAAGCCAAGGGTAGTTTACGCCGTACCGCCAACGCCCGGCACCGTAGTGAAGATTGCTACAGATAAAGAGTTCCCGTATACGCTGGCGCAAATAATTGTTAAACACCCTAAAACAACCATCCGCACACAGGCAAACTACATGCAAAGCCTGCGCGTGAACCTGTTTAACTACATGATCAACGAGCGCCTTAACGAGCTGCAGCAGAAGCCCGAGCCGCCGTTCCTGTACGCGCGTGCAAACTATGCGGCTACTATTGGCAATCAGGACGCGTTCTCTTCTACCGTGGTATCAAAGCCAGGCGACCTGGAGCATGCTGTTAAAGTATTAGTTGGCGAAACAGAGCGCGCCCGTAAATTTGGCTTTACGCTTACCGAACTTGAACGTGCCAAGCAAGCTATGCTGGTGCAGATACAAAACGCATACAATGAGCGCGATAAAACCAATTCTACCAGCTTTATACGCGAATACAGTCAAAATTTCCTAAACGGTGAAGCTATACCGGGTATAGCGTTTGAATATACTTTTATAGCAGAGAACATCAATCGCATTAGCACTGCCGAAATGAACGGTTTAGCAGGTAAATTCATTAGTGACCAAAATCGGGTGATTATAGTTGAAGGCCCGGAAGCTGATAAAGATAAACTACCCTCAGACAAAACAATTTTGGGGTGGATTGGCTCCGCAGGTGCAAACGTTACGGCTTACGTGGACAACGTTACCACTCGTCCATTAATGGAGAAAAAGCCTGAAGGATCTAAAGTAGTAAGCGAAGTTAAAGATGAAGCCATAGGAACTACCACTTACGTGCTGCAAAACGGCGTAAAGGTGATACTTAAACCAACTGACTTTAAGAACAACCAGGTATTAATAAACGGCTACAGCTTTGGCGGAACCTCCCTTGCAAACGACCAGGACTTTACATCAGCCAACCTGGCAGCGCCGATAATAGGCAGCAGCGGTATTGCCGATTTTAATCAGGGCATGCTGGATAAAATGTTGGCAGGTAAAAACGTTAGTGTAAACCCGTACATCAGCGATATCACACAAGGTATAAACGCTAACGCCTCTCCTGCAGATTTTGAGACAGCAATGCAGCTTATTTACCTGTATTTCACTCAGCCACGCAAAGATGCCGATATCTGGAAGGGCAACATCAACCAAACACGTTCTATACTGGCCACCCGTGGGGTAGATCCCGGTAGCGTGTTCCAGGATACGGTTGCGGCTGCACTCAGCAATAATAACTTTCGCTCCATGGTTACCACCACTGCAAACCTGAACGCAGCAACGCTGGACAAGGCGTACAACTTCTATAAAGATCGTTTTAGTGACGCCAGCGGGTTTACTTTTACCTTCGTGGGGAACTTTGACCCGGAAGTGTTAAAACCTTACATAGAGGCTTATTTAGGTGGCCTTCCTTCAACTAATAAAAAAGAAACGTACCGTGATCTCAATATCCACCCAGCGGAAGGACAGATCACCAAAACAGTTTATAAGGGCATTGATGATAAAGCTACTGTTCAGCTGGTGTTTAGCGGCAAATACGACTACAGCGAGCCAAACAACCTGCAGATGGATGCCCTTGAAGAGGTGCTCAACATTAAGCTAACGGAGCGCTTGCGGGAGCAGGAAAGCAGCGTTTACGCGCCGGGGGTGCGTTTTGCTTACAACAAGCTGCCATCCGCTAGGTACACCGTTACAATATACTTTACCTGCGGCAGCGCCAATGTTGATAAACTTATTGCTGCAACAATGGATGAGATAAGCAAACTGAAGCTTAACGGAGCACAGCCTGCCGATATTCAAAAGTTTGTAGCTGAAGAAGCGCGCTCTACCCAGGTGCAGCTTAAGGATAACATTTTTTGGGCAGGATACCTGGGTGCAGCCGCGCAAAACGGCCAAAACCCCGACGATATCTTGAGCCATGTAAGTCACCTGGACCAGGTGACACCGGCAAGCACTAAGGCAACTGCTTTAAAATACCTCAATAGCAGTAACCTTATCAAGCTGATATTGATGCCTGAAAAGAAGTAACCTAAACAAGAACGCCCGGTTGTACCGGGCATTCTTGTTTAATATTGTATCGAAGTAGTTTGCTAGTGCATATTTATAGACGCGTCGGCAGATGAGTTTGGCTGATACACCAGTATGCCCACGCACTTACCGGAGGGATTGATCTCGAAAGAAATTCCTTTTTCTGTATCTGTATAAGTTTGTATAGTTTGCCCCTGCGCATTGTGGTTATTTCCTTGTTTAAGGGTGTAGTATTTTTTGATGTCGGCCAGCGTGTTTCCTGTGCTGATGTACTCTGAGGTTTTAAACCAGGGTGAGGTCACCAATATTTTTTTTATCCGCTGTACGGCTTCATCCTTACCCCCCATGTTGCGGTGAGCAAATATGCTGGTTTTGTATTTGGTGGTATCATGGTCTGCATACCAGGTATAAAGGGCACTACCCATAGCTGCATCGCTACAATCCGGCCGGCCAAGTGTACTGGCTGCCGAATCAAGGCTGCTATTAAGCTTTATATGCCCAATGCTTACGCCGGGTTCTATTAACTGCTCTGCTGGTATTGCTTTAACTTCGGTGGTGTCGGGCACATCAGCCATCTGCTTTCCGCTTTTTTGCTTGCAGGCAGTTGTAAAAAAAACAACTGTAAACACCAGTATATATCCGCAGATTTTCATATTATAACATTTTGAGTATTTTACGGTTGATATATAACTTCAGAAAAGGGGTTTTGTTAGCACGATGAATTCAAAAGGGCAGCAGGTCATTCAGCAATGGTATAAACAGAAGCAATGGAAACAGTTTCCGTTCCAGCGTGAGATGGAGGAAGCTTACCTCTCCGGCTACTCCGGTCTGCTAAATGCGCCTACAGGCAGTGGTAAAACATTTGCGCTGTTTTTGCCATTCCTCGCCGATTTCATCAACAAGCATCCAGACACTTATCAAACCAAAAACAACAACGGTTTGCTGATGCTGTGGATCACGCCGCTTCGCGCACTCACTAACGACATCCGCAAAGCGATGCAGGAAGTATGCGACGAATTGGGTATGCCCTGGCGGATACTTACCCGTACCGGCGACACATCTGCCGCAGATAAAGCCTCGTTGAAGAGAAAACTACCCGAAGTACTGCTAACCACGCCTGAAAGCCTGCACCTGATGCTTGCCCAAAAAGAATATGCAAAAGTTTTCCAGGGTTTGCAGGTATTGGTTTGCGATGAGTGGCACGAACTGCTGGGCACCAAGCGCGGCGTACAGGTAGAACTTGGATTGAGTAGGCTGAAGAAGTTGGCATCAGGCGACCAGCAGTTTGCAATAAGCAGTGTTCAATCAACTGAATTGATTAAACCGCAAACTGCAAACCGCCAACTGCGATCTTTAAATCGCCAACTCAAGATATGGGGCATTTCTGCAACCATCGGCAATTTGGAACAGGCAGCTGAGGTACTGCTCGGGAACGATTTCCCACCGGACCAGATCAGGATGGTAAGGGCTAAAATTGATAAGCGCCTGGTGATAGAATCTGTAATCCCGGAGAATATAGAGAACTACTCGTGGGCTGGCCACATAGGAGTTAAGCTGCTGCCGCAGGTGATGGAGATTGTGGCCAAAAGTAAGACTACGCTGATATTTACCAATACCCGCTCACAGAGTGAGATATGGTACCACGCCATAATTGATAACTACCCTGAATACGCAGGCATTATGGCTATGCACCATGGTTCCCTGGATAACGAACTACGCAACTGGGTAGAGCAGGCACTGCATGCCGAAGCCTTAAAGGTGGTGGTATGTACCTCCAGTCTCGACCTCGGGGTGGATTTCCGGCCGGTGGATACCGTAGTACAGGTAGGCAGCCCTAAAGGTGTAGCACGTTTTATGCAGCGTGCCGGCCGTAGCGGCCACCACCCAGGGGCGATATCTAAAGCGTACTTTGTGCCTACCCACTCGCTTGAGTTGCTGGAGGGTGCCGCCTTAAAAGATGCCATAAAGAAAGGCGTGTTCGAGAGCCGGGACCCGATGCTGCTTACCTTCGATGTGCTGATACAGTACATGGTAACGCTGGCGGTTTCGGATGGCTTTAGGGCTGATGAACTGTTTGCCGAACTAAAGAGCACCTTTGCCTTTGCAGACATGCGCCGTGATGAATACAACAAACTGCTGGACTTTATTGTAAGCGGTGGCAAAACCCTTGCGCAGTACGACGAGTTTCTGAAGGTGGAAGTGGAAAACGGCCTTTTTAAAGTAAACAGCCGCCGGGTGGCCATGCGTCATCGCCTGAGCATTGGTACCATTACCAGTGAGCTAAGCATACGTGTAAAATGGCTCAGCGGCGGGAGCCTGGGCACCTTAGAAGAAGGTTTTATTTCTAAACTAAAACCCGGAAACACTTTCTGGTTCGCGGGTCGTAGCCTGGAGTTTATTAAAGTGAAGGACATGACCGCCTATGTAAAAAAATCAAAGGCAACTAAAGGACTAATCCCAAGCTGGGCAGGGGGCAGGATGCCGTTATCATCTCAACTTTCGGCGGTATTCCGCGATAAGCTGGACGAGGTGGCACACGGCATAGAACAGGATATAGAAGTTAAGGCGCTAAAACCATTGTTTGATCTGCAAAGCCAATTATCGCACCTTCCGCAAAGCCACGAGTTTTTAATAGAATCGTTTAAATCCAAAGAAGGTCATCACCTGCTGTTTTACCCTTTCGAGGGCCGCCTGGTACACGAGGGCATGGCCAGCTTGCTGGCTTACCGCATATCGCGTATAAGGCCTGCCAGCTTTTCTATCGCCATGAACGACTATGGGTTTGAACTGCTTACCGACGAAGATATCCCTATTGAAGAAGCATTGGAAGATGCCGACTTCTTCTCCATTAACAACCTGATAGAAGACATCCAGAACAGCCTTAATGCCAACGAAATGGCCCGGCGTCGCTTCCGGGATATTGCGCACATTGGTGGGTTGGTATTCACCGGCTACCCGGGGCAGCAGATCAAGAACAAGCATTTACAGGCCTCTACATCACTGTTGTTTGAGGTATTTAACGAGTACGAACCCGACAATCTGCTGGTACGGCAGGCTTACAATGAAGCCCTTGCCTTTCAGCTTGAAGAGTTTCGCCTAAGGGCCGCCCTGCAGCGTATACAAAAGCAAAGCATTGTTTTAAAGGTGATTGAACGCCCTACGCCATTTGCTTTCCCGATAATGGTTGACAGCCTTGGCCGTGAAAAGCTCACCACAGAAACGATGGAAGAACGTATTGCTAAAATGGCACGGCGGTACCATGTTGACGAAGAAGACGCCGGCAAGATCGCGCCAAAGCCCCGTCGTGTTGGTGTTATACGGAAGAAGGGTTTTTAGGGACGAGTGTTCAAAAGTGTTCAGCTTTTTTTGTGCCGATGCAATTTTAACACCTTTTTTACTGCCTTCAGGAACTTTGAAAAAAGTGCGAAACAACACCAATCAGGCAGTTTTTTAAACAAAACGCCCGCAGCTACCTTTAAAAACCACACCAATTTTACAAGCTATTTTCACTTTTATTTGCAAGTAATACTATTTATTACAGGTAAATAAAAAATCGCTTAAGCACAAAAAAAGAGGCTGCCCTTTTTGGGACAGCCTCTGTAATATTTAGAGGAACTGCTTAAGCCAGTTTCCTTTTTACTTCTACATTTTCGTAGGCTTCCACAATGTCACCTACCTCTATGTTGTTGTAATTGGCTATGTTCAAACCGCACTCGTAACCCTGGTTAACTTCTTTAACGTCGTCTTTATAACGTTTAAGTGAAGCCAGTTCGCCGGTGTGCACTACAACACCATCGCGGATGATGCGGATCTTGCTGTTACGGGTAATCTTACCATCCAGTACCATACAGCCGGCAATTGTGCCGACCTTGCTGATCTTGAAGGTTTCGCGGATCTCCACGTTTGCAACAATCTTCTCTTCAAAGGTTGGTGCAAGCATACCTTCCATCGCCGCCTTGATCTCGTTGATCGCGTCGTAAATGATGGAGTATAGCCTGATATCGATCTGCTCAGCCTCAGCCAGCTTACGGGCACTGCCTGAAGGGCGTACCTGGAAACCAATGATGATAGCGTCTGAAGCAGAAGCCAGCAATACGTCTGATTCGGAGATCTGACCAACTGCTTTGGAGATAATGTTAACCTGTATCTGCTCGGTAGAGAGTTTCAGTAACGAGTCTGATAACGCTTCGATAGATCCATCCACGTCACCCTTAACAATAATGTTAAGCTCCTTAAAGTTACCAACTGCCAATCGGCGGCCAATCTCATCAAGCGTAATGTGTTTCTGCGTACGCAAACCTTGCTCGCGCTGCAACTGCAGGCGCTTGTTGGCAATCTCACGTGCTTCAACCTCACTATCCAGCGCGTTAAACTTATCACCCGCGGTTGGCGCACCCTGCATACCCAACACCTGTACCGGTGTAGACGGGCCTGCAGATTCTACACGCTGGCCACGTTCGTTGGTCAACGCTTTTACACGCCCGCTGTAACAGCCTGCAAGTATCGGGTCGCCCACTTTAAGGCGGCCTGCCTGTACCAATATGGTGGTAACAATTCCGCGGCCTTTATCAAGCGCTGCTTCAATTACGGTACCTACCGCACGTTTGTTAGGGTTAGCTTTAAGCTCAAGTAACTCGGCTTCCAGCAATACTTTTTCTAACAGCAGATCAACATTTAAACCGGTTTTTGCAGAAATTTCCTGTGTTTGGTATTTACCACCCCATTCTTCTACCAATATGTTCATGGCAGATAACTGCTCACGTACCTTATCGGCGTTAGCGCCCGGTTTATCAATTTTGTTGAAAGCGAAGATGATTGGCGCACCGGCAGCCTGCGCGTGGTTTATGGCCTCGCGGGTTTGCGGCATCACGCTATCGTCTGCAGCTATTACAATAATAACAATATCTGTTACCTGTGCACCCCTTGCACGCATAGCGGTAAACGCTTCGTGACCAGGTGTATCCAGGAAGGTAATTTTTCCTTTGTCGCCAGGGAGGGTAACCTCGTAAGCACCAATGTGCTGAGTTATACCACCCGCTTCACCACCAATTACGTTGGTTTTGCGTATAAAGTCCAACAGCGATGTTTTACCATGATCGACGTGACCCATAATGGTTACGATAGGTGCACGCGGTATCAACTGGTCCGGATCATCCGGCATGTCCAGGTTGGCTTCTTCGTCCTGTGGTTTTACAAACTCTACCTGGTAGCCAAACTCATCTGCAACAATGCTCAGGGTCTCGGCGTCCAAACGCTGGTTGATGGATACGAACATACCCAGGCTCATACAGGTAGAGATGATCTGCGTTACAGATACATCCATCATTATGGCCAGTTCGTTTGCGGTAACAAACTCCGTAACCCTTAACACCCTCGACTGAGCATCCTGCTCCATTGCCAGTTCTTCAGCACTTGCAGCAACATCATCACGTTTTTGACGACGGAACTTTGCACGCTGCGCAAACTTGCCAGACTTCCCTGCTCCGCTTAAGCGTGCAAGTGTAGCCTTGATCTGGTCTTGTATATCTTTTTCTGTTGGTTCTTCTTTAGGACCGGTGCTTTGCGGAGCATTACGGTTGTTCCTGAAATCGGGACGGTTTCCACCACCCGGGCCACCTTGCTGCGGCGGACGGTTCCTGAAATCCGGGCGATTAGGATTGATTGTTCCGCTTGGCGGTGGTTGAGGAGCGTTTCCACCCTCTTTACGCTTGCGCTTACGTTTATTTTCGGCACTGTTAGGATTGTTAGCAGATGACGAAGCAACAGGACCACCACGTTTAGGTGTTTCTACCGGCAATTGTATCTTGCCAATGATCTTCGGTCCTGACAGGCGCTCAGCATTCGCGCGAATAACTTCGTTCTCCTCTTCTACAGGTGCCTCCGCTTTTGGCGCTTCTGCAACAGGCGTTTCAGCCACAGGTGAAGGTGCTTCCGCTTTTGGCGCTTCAGCAACAGGCTCAGCCGCTTTTGGCGGTTCCGGTGCTTTTGGCGCTTCTACAGCGGCAGGTGCTGCAACAGGTGGTTCAGCCACGGGTGCAGGCACTTCTGCTTTCGGTGCTTCTGCAACAGGTCCGGCCGCTTTTGGCGGTTCCGGTGCTTTAGGCGCTTCTACAGCGGCAGGTTTAGCAGGCTCGGCAGGCTTTTCAGCAGCAACAGCCGGTTTAGCATTTAGGTTGTTGAGGTCTATTTTACCTACCACCTTTACGCCGGGCAAACCGTCTGTGCGTTCCTCTGCCGCCTTAGGGGCAGCAACAGGCTCAGCAGCAGGCTTTGGCTTTTCGGCAGCAGGTGCCGAATAGTGCCCGGTGTTTTTAATAAGTATCTCCTCGTTCTCGAAATCACGGGAACGGCGTGGTGCTTCGGCAGGTTTATCAGTCGCTGTTAGCGGCTCTTCCTTCCGTATCTTACCAATACTTATTTGCTTTGCTTCTTCTTTAATTACTTTATCCGCAGCAAACTCCTTCAGCAATGTAGTGTACATGTCGCTGTCCAGCTTGGCCATCGGATGTTTGTCCACCTTGAAGCCTTTTGTAGCCAGGAAGTCGACAAGAGTACCCATCCCAATGTTGAGTTCTTTTACCGCTTTTATTAACTTTATTGATTTGTCTTCTGACATTTATTAAATTTTCTCTGCTAATTATCGCAAAAATACGATTTTAATTTTGCTTATTCTGTTTATTCGAACTCAGCCTGCAGAATTGATAAAACTTCTTTAACAGTTTCTTCTTCAAGGTCGGTACGCTTAACAAGCTCGCCAACAGAAAGGGAAAGAACCGATTTAGCGGTATCCAGCCCGATGCGTTTGAACTCGTCAATTATCCAACCATCAATCTCGTCTGAGAATTCTTCAATATCCACGTCCTCATCATGCTCGTCTGCCTCGCGGTAAACGTCAATTTCATAACCTGTCAATTTACCTGCCAATTTTATGTTATGACCACCTCGACCGATAGCTAATGATACCTGGTCTGGCTTTAAGTAAACTGCCGCTGTCTTTTTCTCGTCGTCAAGCTTAATTGATGTTATCTTGGCCGGAGACAGTGCACGCTGTATATATAACTGTATGTTGTTTGTAAAGTTGATAACGTCAATGTTCTCGTTCTTCAACTCGCGAACGATGCCATGTATACGTGATCCTTTCATACCTACGCAAGCACCCACCGGATCGATACGGTCATCATAAGATTCTACCGCAACTTTCGCACGTTCGCCCGGTTCGCGTACGATCTTTTTGATCGTGATCAAACCGTCAAATATCTCCGGAACTTCCATCTCGAACAAGCGCTGTAAAAACTCAGGCGCTGTACGCGAGATAATGATCTTAGGATTAGCATTCAGCATGTCTACCTTGCTAACCACAGCACGTACACTGTCCCCTTTTTTGAAGTAGTCGGCAGGTATTTGCTCTGTTTTTGGCAATAAAAGCTCGTTGCCTTCATCGTCAAGCACCAGGGTTTCTTTTTTCCAAACCTGGTAAACCTCGCCGGTAACAATCTCGCCAACGCGGTCTTTGTATTTTTTAAATATTTCGTCTTTTTCCAGTTCCAGAATTTTTGAAACCAGTGTTTGGCGTGCAGCTAAAATAGCACGGCGGCCAAAGCTCTCTAAAGTGATCTGCTCCACGTAGTCGTCGCCAACTTCCAGGTCAGGGTCTATTTTATGTGCTTCAGCAAGTTCAATTTCCAGGTCGTCGTCCTCGCTGAAACCGTCTTCCATAACGGTGCGTGTACGCCAAATTTCAAGGTCACCATTATCGGTATTTACGATAACGTCGCAATTTTCATCAGTACCATATTTTTTCCTGATCATGCTCCTGAAAACGTCTTCAAGCACACTCATCATGGTTGGGCGATCGATATTCTTAAAATCTTTAAACTCCTGGAAGGAATCGATCAAATTAATATTGCTCATTTTCTTACTTAAATGATATTAAAACTTTTGTTTCTGATATGTTTTCTGTGGGAATCACGCTTTCAACAACTTCTGCTTTCTTCCCTTTTTGCTTTATAGTTTCGTCAATCGTTATCGTTCCGCTGCCGGCAGCTTTAAGTATGCCTTCACGCTTGGTTCCGTCTGCCATTTTAATACCCAGGTTACGGCCAATATTCTTTGTGTATTGGCGCTCCAGCGTAAGCGGAGTATCAATGCCTGGCGATGATACCTCCAGGTTGTAGGCGGCCTCTATCACGTTCTCTTCCTCCAGATGAAAACCTACGTGCCTGCTTATGGCTACACAATCATCTATACCAATGCCATTGTCACCATCAACCAAAATCATCAGCTTGCCATTGGAATGCATTTTAACATCTACCAAAAACAGGTTGGGTTTGTCGGCTATTTTTTCTTCTACCAGCTCGGTTACCCTTTTCTCGATATTCATAAACTCCCGGTCGGTTTATTTTGAACGATAAAATAAAAGAGGGGACAAATCGCCCCCTCTTTTTAAATTCGGATACAAATATACAAATTATTTTTTATTGCAAATGTTATTGCTTAAAAATCAAATCGGTAAACTGCTGTTTGCCCACCTGTTTAGTGCCGCTGATGTAGTCTGAAGATTGCTTACCAGCATCATACCTGTACCATCGTACAAAGTAGGGCTGTCCTTTTACAAAAGGCGTATCCGGAGTGAAGACCACAACACTGTCTGCAACAACGTATTTACCGGGCTGCGCGTTCTGGTAAGCCTTCAGATCTGTATCGGCAGGCATTTTATAAACCTGTACAAGACTCTGCCAAACCTGCGCTGACGAGTCATGAGCCAGTTCACTCACCACCTCGCTGCTTAGGCCGGTAAATTGAAGCGACTGTTTATTATTAGTTAAGGCGATGTGCACGATGTTAGAGGCAGCACGCTGCTTTGTACACGCCGACAAAGCAAAGCCTATAACCATCAGTAAACCTGCCGTTCTTACCATTGCCTTACTTGCCCTTAAGTGTTTCTTCAAACAGTTTGTATATGCGTTTGTACTCGTCGGTCCAGCTGCTGGGCTGCACAAAGCCGTGGTCCTCTACCGGGTACGATGCCAGCTCCCAGTTCTCTTTATGCAGTTCTATCAATTTTTGTGTAAGCCTGATAATGTCCTGGTAATTTACGTTCTGGTCTACCATGCCATGCAGCATCAGCAGGCGCCCCTTTAAGCCGTTCGCAAAATAGATAGGTGAACTTTGCCTGTAAGCAATCTCATCTTCAAAAGGTTCGTTAAGGATGTTCGACGTGTAACCATGGTTGTAGTGTGCCCAATCAGTAACGGAGCGTATGGCCCCCCCGGATGCAAATACATCCGGCTGGGTAAACAGCGCCATCAGCGTGATAAAACCGCCGTAAGAGCCACCGTACAGTCCCACGTGTTTAGGGTTAACACCGTATTTATCTACCAGGTATTTTACACCGTCCACCTGGTCGGTAAGGTCACGGCCGCCCATGTGGCGGTAAATGCCCGTACGAATGTCGCGACCGTAGCCAGAGCTGGCGGTATAATCAATGTCCATAACGGTGTAGCCGTTATCCACCAGCATATTATTAAACATATACTCACGGAAGTAGCTGCTCCACCAGTAGTGCGCATTTTGCAGATAACCTGCCCCGTGCACAAAAACCACCGCAGGCTTTGCCGGGTCAGGGTTTTTAGGGGCATATACCCGGGCATAAATATCGCTTCCGTAACGGTTCTTAAAGCTGATCACCTCGGGTTCGCGCCAAGGGTAGCTTTTGAACTCAGCACTTATTGAATTGGTTACCTGTACCGCCTTTGCACCGGGCTTGTTCGGTTGCAGGTAAAGCTCCCAGGGTTTGTTAGAGTAGGAGTAGCGTATAGCCAGCCACTTTTCATCAGGCGAAAGATCAATCTCGTTGCCGCCCTTCATAGTGGTTAGTTTTACGGGTGCACCGCCGCCAGCCGGGATCTTATAAAAAGCCGTAACGCCAGGGTGCTCTATATTGGCGGTGAAGTAAAAGGTTTTCTTGTCGTTTGATAAACGCAGCGTTTGCACTTCCCACTTCCCCGAGGTAAGCTGTTTTTTGTTGCCGCTTACCACATCTGCAACATACAGGTGCGAGTAGCCGCTGGCCTCGCTCTGGTAATAAAAGTGGGTGTTGTCTAACCAACCTAATGTACCGTCGGCAAAAAACCCGCCCGTACCGGGGCCACCTATCCACGCTTCGTCTCGCTGGCGGTCCAGCAGGCTTAGCTTACCGCTTGCAGCATCCAGCTTCATTATCCAGCGGTCTTTATTATCCTGCGATTCTACTACAACAACGGCATACTTGCTGTTATCGTTCCATATTACCGCGCTGATGTCCACCTTACGGTCGGCATTTGCTTTTTTACGTTCTTCCAGTTGTTTAGAGTAATCTTTAAGGTAGTCAGGCAAGTCCTTTATGCCGGGGATCTCTTTTGTGCTGATGGCGTAAACGGTATCACGCTCCCGGTCGAAAATGTAGCTTACTGATGTGGACTGCGGAGCGCCTACCTTTGTACGGTTAGGTATATCTTCGGTATAGCCTGATGCAGTAACGTAGTTGGGCACAATCGCGTTCTTTGCACCTTCGGCAGGCTGTACGAGGCGGTAAGTAACAAACCGCTCATCCGGACTTATTTGTACCGAACCAACACGCTTATCGCCAAAGGCAAGTTCTTTTAACCTGCGTGCAGCCAACTCCTTGCGCTCAGCAGAATCAAGCTTGCGGTCTTTTTCCTCTACCTTTATAATATCAAACAGTTCAAGCTGCTGCTTTTTAAGCCACTTTTCCTGCGCGTTATCTCCGCCCTTCTTACCCGTTGACGAAGCTGTCTTTACAAAATTGGTTAGCTGCACCAGTTCACCTTTTGCAAAACTTAGTTTATAAAGGTTGTTGTCTTTTGAGTAGATCACCGCACTTTCGTCACCGGTAAAAACAGGATTGCTCTCCCTGTCAGATGTATAGGTGAGCTGGGTGGTTTTGCCAGAGGGAAGGCTAATCAGAAAGATATCTCCATTTTGCTCATATATCTTTTTAGTGTGATTTTTATTCCAACGTCCATTTTCGGGCGGCAGGCTTTTGTGTTCGTTCACACTAACCAGCTGTGGTTTAAGGTTACCGGTGGTTATCGAATACAGGTCGTCACGCTCGGCATTGGTGGGGTTCCATGAAAAGTATACCTTGCGGCTGTCGTCGCTCCAGCGGATGTTTGATGGTGAGGTGCCTATCCATTTAGGGTCGCGCATTATTTTTTCTATAGTAAGCGGGCCAAGGTTTTGTGCCGAAGCAATAACACAGGAGAATAAAAGCGGCAGGAATAAAAGTTTCTTCATTTAATCGGGCATAAATACGCCGCAATTTAGCAGTTTAGCAGATAATCTTACCGGGATAAGCTTATTGTTACAATATGGAGCTCAAAGATGGCAAAGTACTATTAAGACGACTACGTCCTGAGGATGCAGCGACGCTTCAAATGCATGCTGACGATGAGGGCGTCTCTGCCTATTTAAAAGATAGGTTTCCTTATCCTTACACCATCGAGGACGCCGAGTTTTTCATTAACCTAAAGATGAATGAGGACCCTCAAACTGTTTACGCCATAGACACTGAGGGTGAATTTGCCGGGATGATAGGGCTGGACTTGCGGCAAGATGTATATTGCAGAACACCGCTGATCGGCTATTGGCTCGGTCGCACTTACTGGGGTGCAGGAATTGCTACCACCGCTGTAAAATTGCTCACCAGCTATGCCTTTAATCAACTGGACATGATATGCATACAGGCATTTGTCTTCAGTGAAAATCCTGCTTCGATGCGGGTGCTCGAAAAAGCAGGGTATCAAAAGCAAGGCATCCTAAAGGGATCGGTAATTAAACGCAGCAGGATTATGGACGAGCATGTATACGCGGCTTATCCCCAAACTCAATAGATCTTTTTGTAAAACTCCTTAACTGCACCAGCCGGATCTAACGACAGATTCACCGCCGCAGATACTGCTATACCGTAAATACCCGTTTGCAGCAGCCGCTCTACATCTTTTAGCTGTACACCACCAACTGCTATTACCGGCACGTCAATGTTCAGCTTTTCCAGCTCGCGGTAACCGTTGTAGCCCAGCAGTGGTTTGTTATTAGGCTTGGTATCAGTATGCGCAAACGGGCCATAACCGCAATAATCTACCACGCCGCTATCCTGTACACGCTGCAATAAAGTCGGGTTGGTAGCCGAAGCGCCAAGAGTTTTGTCATCACCTATTGCCTGGCGTATTGATGCAAAATCAGCATCAAAATCTTCGATGTGCACACCTTGAGCGTCAACTTTATCCAGTAAATGATAATGATTGGTCAATATGAGCGTTGCGCCCCAGTCGTCGCAAATAGCTGCTATCTCATTTATTTCAGGAATGAGCTCTTCGTTAGTTTTAGACATGCAACGGTATTGCACCCAGTTAGCTCCTGCTTCGCAGGCTATACGGGCTTGCTCAACGTGGCTGCGATTTGGGAGATCCTGTGTGAGATAGTGGAATTTAGAGATATATTTTTTCATGGGTAAATAGTTAGCCATCTGCGGCTTGGCAAAGGTAATCGCGCCGGGCAATTAATCCTTGTTTCGCGATAAAACTAGTTAGTAAATTTTGCGTTAAATTAGCACCTATATACCCGTTAACACCGTCGCCAAAAATGAAAAAAGTATACCTGCTGATATTGAGCTTCTTTACACTTGCCGCATCTGCACAAAACATAGACCGCAGCAAATTCATCAAAGACAGCCTTGATAATTATGTTAACCGGGCGCTTACCAACTGGCGCATTCCGGGTGCTGCGGTGTGCATTGTAAAAGATGGCAAAATTGTATTCATGAAAGGCTACGGCACAAAAGAACTGGGGATAATGAACAAGGTAGACGAGAATACGCTGTTCATGATAGGCAGCAATACCAAAGCCTTCACTGCCACTGCCCTGGCTATGCTGCAGGCAGATAAAAAGCTTTCTTTAGATGATAAAGTGACCAAATACATACCTGAATTCAAGCTGGATAACAAACCTGCCGCGGAGCTGGCCATTATAAAGGACCTCCTTTCTCACCGGCTTGGATTTAGAACCTTCCAGGGTGACTTTACTTTTTACAACTCCAACCTTACCCGGCACGAGGTAATAGATAAGTTGGGGCAAATGAAAGCAACCTACCCCTTCCGAACTACCTGGGGATATACCAACTCAGCATTTTTAACTGCCGGAGAGATCATCCCGAGGGTGACGGGTAAACAGTGGGAGGCCTATTTAAAAGAGAACATCTTTGCTCCTCTGGGGATGACCAACACCCTTGCTTTAAGCGCAGACATGCCAAAGGCGCTGAACAGAACCGTTCCTCACACTTTGGTTGACGGCCGGCTAATGGCTATCCCTTACGCCAACCTCGACGGACTGGCGCCCGCAGGGTCAATCAGCTCGTCTGCCGCGGACATGGGCAAGTGGGTAATGGCACTGCTTAACGATGGCAAGGTGGGGAACCGCCAGGTAATTCCCGCAGCAGCCATACAGGCCACCCGCCAGCCGCAGGATATAGTGGGAAGTACCCGACACCTGAACGGCGAGACCAACTATGTGCTTTATGGACTGGGCTGGATGATACAAGACTACAGCAATCACCGGCTTGTGATGCATGATGGTGGCGTAAACGGCTACGTTACATCCGTTACCCTGGTGCCGCAGGATAAGCTTGGCATAGTTATCCTAACCAATACCGACAAGAATGCCTTTTTTGATGCACTGCGCTGGGAAATAATGGATGCATACTTTAAACAGCGCTTCCGCAACTATAGCGAGGTTTACCTGGCACAAAGCAAAGCAGAGTCGGCGGCAAGCCTTGAAGCTAACCGTAAACTGCGTGATACCGTTGCTATGATGCGGAAACCACAGCTTTCCATGGACAAATACACCGGCAAATACAGCAACGAGCTATACGGCAACATGGAAGTGATACAAGGCGAAAACAACACACTTGAAATGCGCTTTGAACATCATCAAAAGATGTTTGCCAAATTACAGCCGCTCGGCGGCAACCGCTTCTATGTAACCTTTAGCGACCCAACATTCGGTAAAGCCATATTTCCGTTTTTTGTTCAGGATAATAAAGTTACGGGAGTAAGAGTAAAAGTAGCCGACTTCGTGGAGTACAACCCGTATGATTTTAAGAAGGTGAATTAGAGCGCTCTGTTTGAACCTGAGAGCTTTATTGTTATACCTGGATGGTCCGGATCATCCAGGCAATTCATAATTGTTTAAATAAGTCTTTGTTATTCCTTTAGCTCATCGTACTTTTTTACCTGTTGATCAATAATTACCGGCGTTAACGAGTGAAGGTAAGCCAGCATCTTTGGCAGGTACTGTTTAAAGTTATGATAGTGTTGCCGATTGGCTTCATACTTCTTCGCCTGAGTTTCAAGTAGTGGCAAAAGCACGCATTTATATTCACCAATATGAACTTTCCTCAGGCGTTTTGCTTCCTTGCTGTTGCCCATCGCAACGGCAGTCCTTATTTCTCCAAGCCGCACTAAATGCTCCACTACACATATGTACCAGTTATTGATGTAGTGCGGTGCTAATGATTTTTGGAGTGCGACCGTAAACAAGGCAGAGTCCTTTTTGATCTGATCCGCCAACTTCTCAACCTCGGGGTTTACGAATGTATGTCCGATCTCATGTTTGGTTAGCAGGTGAGTGACCTCCGGATTATCAAATCCGAATTTTTTATAGGCACGCAAACTGTTTTGCATCGGAAGCATCCGGTTCGAACTCATCACTATTGACGGTATAAAACCCTGCGGCGAAACGATACGCGGACTGGTACCGCGATAATTATCTGCGCCGGCTGTAATTGGCATAGAAGGAACCACAAAAATCTTATAAGCAGGAAACTTCTTGCCATACCACTTTTCCAATGCCGGAAATGATGCCACATCGACATCTTTCGTCACCTCAGCTATTGTTCCTTGATAGAATGCCTTATTTTGTTCAAGAAACAAAGCAACATTGGCTTGGTAGTAAAACTTTCTTAGGCTGTCGGTAAGTTCAGCAAGCACCTGAGTCATTTCCGGATGGTTACCATCACCATCAACCAGTGGTGAGTTATAAAGCGGGCCTGTAGCGGGGAACTCTTTCTGATTGACAAGGTAGTCCATTATAGGCGAGTTGTCCTGATAGGTATCTTTAACTTGTTTGATCAATTGAGCTATCCGCAAAACGGTCGAATCATTCGCATGATTCTTAAATTGTAAATACCCATAGTAAACTATTGGCTGGTGTGCATAGTTCCAATCTTTATGATCGAACACAAAATCATTAATGCGTTCTACTGCAAGCTTTTCAGCAAAAAAATAAGTTTCAAGGTTAACGTTATACGCAACAGTTACCTTAGAGCGGAGGTGATTATTGGTTTGTGCCCAGCAACATTTTACCAATAACATAAGCATCAACAGACCCTTCATTTACTTTTTGTTATAAATTTAGGCCTAACCAACTCAGGTACAATGTATAATATTGCTATTTTTTATCGCACAGGCGTTTACTCCGAAAAACTTTTTTAAAGCAGTATTCAGATGGGTACTGTCGTAGAACCCGGTGGCAAATGCAACATCTTTTACAGGCGCTCCATTTAGCAGCAAACTCTTGGCTGCCTTTAACCTGCTTATTGTTACATAGGCCTGAGGTGTAATGCCTTTTGCAGCTTTAAACCTCCTGATAAAATGATACTTACTCATGCAAAAACTGCGGGCTAGCCAATCTAAGGTTACTTTTTCAAAACCTGCTTCAGATATCATTTCATCAATACGTGTAAATACATCTATATTTTGTTCGCCAGGACCAGTTGAATATTTCGCCAGATTTTTAATTATCCCATCAAGGTGTGCATTGCAGATAACACTACCATCAAATAAAGCATTAATAGCGTTAGTAATACATTGGTCTTCTATAACTCTTTCCAGTTTATTTACAGCCTTTCCTTTATTGAAATATTTTAGTACTTCCGGATTTACGTAAAGTGTTTTGTAGCTGTAACCACTCTCATCTAATGAGAAGTTTTTATGCGCCTCATTAGCCTGAGTAATAGAAATGGAACCACTAGTGGCGTAATAGGTTGATTGCCGGGTTTGCAGCACCTCCGTTCCATCGGTGATAACAGAAACGCAGTAGTAATCGTGCATATGAAAGGGGAAATAATCGACTTCATTTGCCGACATAAACATCTCTGTATTATCAAGAGAGCTACTTCTAAGGTACTTGAAAAACGCCATCGTGTTTTACTTTTATGTCGCTAAGTGTTATTTCTTTTTGCTCGATGCCATATAATCCAGCGTTAAATTACACAGTGCTTTAACGCCGAGGGTAAATCCGCTTTCATCTATGTAAAAGTCCGGCGTGTGGTGAGAGGGGGCTGTTAAAGAGTTCCCTCCTTTAGGCATCCCTCCCAGAAAGAAAAATATGCCCGGAACCTTTTGCTGAAAGAAGCTAAAATCCTCCGCGCCGGTTACGGGCGGTACCAGCAGCACGTTGTTTTTGCCCGCTGTTGTCTGTAGTGTAGGAAGAATTTTCTGGGTAAGAGCAACATCGTTAAAAGTTACCGGGTATTGGTTGCTATAGGGTATTTGCACCTCGGCGGTTGCACCATAAGCCTCTGCGGTTTTAATGGCAATACGCCGCACATTCTCCGTAAGTAACTTGTGGTCGACTTCTGTAAAATAGCGTAACGTACCATCCATCTGCACACTTTCCGGAATTATATTAAAGCGGGTACCACCTTTTATCGCTCCTACGGTTACAACCGCCGGGTTCTCCGTAATATTAACATTGCGGCTTACAATGCTTTGCAGGCAGTTTATGATCTGCGCTGAAACAACTACCGGGTCAACACTGCTCCATGGGTAGGCGCCATGTGCTGAGCGGCCTTTTACTGTAATGCGCATATCGCTTACCCCTGCCATGGTGCCGCCCGGACGATAAGTGATCTTACCTACTTCTGTCTGAGAGTTGATGTGCAAACCAAATACCACATCCACTTTAGGGTTCTGCATTACGCCTTCGGCAACCATTTGCTCAGCACCACCTTTTTCACCTGCCGGGGCACCTTCTTCGGCAGGCTGGAAGATAAATTTCACTGTTCCGTGTAAATCGCCCTTCATATCAGACAGCACTTTGGCTACGCCCATTAATATTGCCATGTGCGAGTCGTGCCCGCAAGCGTGCATAACGCCCACCTGCTGCCCATTGTACTCGGTAGTCACAGTTGATTTAAAAGGTAAATTATTCCGCTCCGTTACGGGCAGGCCATCCATATCTGCACGCAAAGCAACAACCGGCCCGGGCTTTGCACCTTTTAATATCCCTACGACTCCGGTAGTTGCTATACCGGTTTTCACTTCCATACCCAGCGAGGTTAAATATTTAGAAATAATGCCGGATGTGCGTACCTCTCGGTTGCCTAGTTCCGGGTGTTCGTGAAAGTCACGCCGCCAGGACACAATTTGAGTTTGCATGGCATCAGCTTTTGTTGCAACAGCTTTTAGGTATTGGGAGGTTTGTGCGTTAGCATAAAGAACCGACAGGGAAAGTAACAAAGTATACCGCTTTTTCATATTGAGGGATTTGGCAGCATAAGTTAAGCTAAATGTGTCGAAAATTCATTGGCCTTGCACAAACTCGGAATAACAAAAAAGCGACGGTGAGGTGCCGTCGCTTTTAATTATGCTGGATTAATATCTTTTACTTAAAACTTAGCAAGTCGATGGTAAATATCAGATTAGCATTACCTGGAATTTTGCCTGATCCATTTGGTCCGTAAGCCAACCCAGATGGAATGATAAGCAATATACGGCCACCTGATTTTACATGTGGCACCCCAAATTGCCACCCTTTAATTAAAGATGTTAGCGCATATGTAATATTGCCACTCTCAAACTGTGTACCATCCAATAGTTTACCAACGTAATTAACTGTAACAGTAGAACTTAATGTTGGATTTGTACCATTACCCTCAGTAAGCACCTGGTAATATACACCAGAAGGATCTTTTGTTGCATTGATGCTTGGGTTAGCAGCCAGGTAAGTTTGAATAGCGGCATCATCAATGGCAGCTTGCTCGCTGGCGCTAATAGTCTTGTCTTTCTTGCAGGCAGATAAGCCAACAATTACGAAACTCAGAATAAATAAAACTTTCTTCATATGAGTGGTAACGGCAAAACTGTACGTTACGATACAGTTGTTTTTATTTTTAGTTCGTTCATTTGCGCTTCGGCGATAGTGGATGGCGAGTCTATCATTACATCACGGCCAGAATTATTTTTAGGGAAGGCGATCACATCGCGTATAGAATCTAAGCCAGCGAATATGGAGGCCAGCCTGTCAAAACCGAATGCAATACCACCATGCGGAGGTGCGCCAAACTCAAAAGCATCCATCAAAAAGCCAAATTGCTTTTGTGCTTCGTCTGCAGAAAAGCCCAGGTGTTTAAACATAAGCGATTGCAAACCACGGTCGTGGATACGTATTGAACCACCACCTATTTCGGTACCGTTAATTACAAGGTCATAAGCGTTGGCGCGTACATCACCGGGGGCTGTGTCCAGTAAGGCAATATCTTCCGGCTTAGGCGACGTGAACGGGTGGTGCATGGCGTGATAGCGGCCAGATTCTTCATCCCATTCCAGCAGCGGAAAATCGACCACCCAAAGCGGCGAGAACTTATTTTTATCGCGTAAACCTACACGGCCGCCTATTTCCAGGCGCAGCTCGTTCATTTGCTTGCGTACTTTGTCGGTTTGGCCGGCAAGGACCAGGATAAGGTCGCCCTTTTCGGTTTCCAAAGCTGCCGACCATTTGGCCAGCTCTTCTTCATTATAAAACTTATCTACAGATGATTTGATGGTGCCATCCTCATTGTGACGGGCGTAGATCAAACCTGTTGCACCGATTTGCGGACGCTTTAACCATTCGGTTAATTCATCTATTTGCTTGCGGGTATAGCTTGCGCAGCCTTTAGCATTAATAGCTACTACCAGTTCGGCATTATCAAAGACACCAAAACCTTTGCCTTTTACAACGTCAGTCAGTTCAACAAACTGCATCCCGAAACGGGTGTCAGGCTTATCGGAACCGTACAGGCGCATAGCATCTGCGTACTGCATACGCGGGAAATCTTCAAATTCCACACCTTTTACATGGCGGAACAGATGACGGGTTAACCCCTCAAAAATATTCAGGATATCTTCCTGTGTGATGAACGACATCTCGCAGTCTATCTGGGTAAACTCCGGCTGGCGGTCTGCGCGCAGGTCCTCGTCCCTAAAACACTTAACAATCTGGAAGTAACGGTCAAACCCGCTTACCATCAGCAACTGCTTAAAAGTTTGCGGTGATTGCGGCAGCGCGTAAAATTCACCCGGGTTCATGCGGCTGGGCACCACAAAGTCGCGCGCGCCTTCCGGTGTAGATTTAATAAGCACCGGGGTTTCTACCTCTATAAATTCAAGGTCAGATAAATAACGGCGTATCTCCTGTGCCATTTTGTGGCGAAGCACCAGGTTGTTACGTATAGGGTTGCGGCGCAGGTCCAGGTAGCGGTATTTAGCACGCAGTTCCTCACCACCATCAGTCTCATCCTCTATCAGGAAAGGAGGGATCTTTGCAGCGTTAAGTACCTCAAGTTCGGTTACCTGTATCTCAATTTCGCCGGTAGAAATTTTTAAGTTCTTGTTGGTACGCTCAAGCACCTTACCGGTAACTTTTATCACAAACTCGCGGCCAAGACCGCGGCTGGTTTCACGCAGCTGCGCGTCGCTATCGGTATTAAATATCAATTGGGTTAAACCATAACGGTCGCGCACATCAATAAAGGTAGTGCCGCCCAGGTCCCGCGATTTTTGCACCCATCCGCAGAGGGTTACTGTCTCGCCTAAATTGCTGATATTTAATTGTCCGCAAGTGTGTGTACGTAGCATAGTTTCCTTGTTAAAAAGTCTGCAAAAGTATGGTTTTAGTCGGAAAGTCAGAGAGTCTGGGGGTCCGAAAGTCGGGCTAAGTGTAAAAAGTGCATACTTATCTTCAGACTTTACTGACTTTTTTGACATACGGCCACAAAAAAATATATCTTTGCCGCATAATTCTCAAGGGGTGCCTTGCTTTGAGCAATCAAACTGAAAGACAGGCTGAGATCAAACCCATACCCCCCATCCCCCTGAAGAGGAGCTATTAACTTAAGTCGACTAAGTAAGTAGCTCCGCTAACACAGGGCCGGGGAGTGACACCTGATCCGGGTAATGCCGGCGTAGGGAGAGGTAACAAGTTAAGTGTACTGCCGTTTTATCCCGGCGAGCAGATGGTTTAACTCATTTATTGTTCAAACATTTTGAAAAACTTTTTTGCGGCGCTTATCGCCCTGCTGCTGCCTGTCCTGGCATCAGCCCAACTTTCCATCAGCGGAAAGGTTACTAATCAAACCGGCGAAGCACTGCCGGGCGCAACCATCACCTTAAAACAAACTGCTTCGTCCACCGTAACGGACGCGGCAGGCAAGTATCAGTTCAACAATCTTGCTAACGGCACTTACACCATTGAAGCCAGCTACGTAGGCTACACTATCAACAGCAAATCTGTTGTTTTAAAAGGTAGCCAAACCATCAACTTTATACTTAGCGCTAACGCAACGAGTATTGAAGAGGTTACGGTTACCGCGACAAGGGCGGGCAAAAATTCGCCCACCGCTTTCACAAACGTAAGCAGGCAGGAGTTGCAAAAGCGCAACTTTGGGCAGGACCTTCCGTACCTGCTCAACCAAACACCGTCGGTAGTTACAACATCAGATGCAGGTGCAGGAGTTGGTTACACAGGTATCCGCATCCGTGGCAGCGATGCTACCAGGGTAAACGTTACCATAAACGGTATCCCCTACAACGATTCAGAAAGCCAGGGCTCATACTTTGTTGACCTTCCGGATATTGCATCCTCTATCAACAACATCCAGGTGCAGCGTGGCGTAGGTACATCTACCAACGGCGCAGGTGCATTTGGTGGCAGTATAAACATCCAGACCACAACACGCAGGGACACCGGTTATGCAGATATCAGCACATCGGCAGGTTCGTTCGGTACTGTTAAAAACACTGTGAACCTGGGTACCGGATTATTGGGCGGTCATTTTAGTGTAGATGGCCGTTTATCACGCATTCGCAGCGACGGATATATAGACAGGGCCTCTTCAAATTTGAAGTCATTCTTCGTAAGCGGTGCCTACTATGGCAAATCTAGCACTTTGAGGGCTAATGTTTTCTCGGGCTACGAACGTACTTACCAGGCCTGGAACGGCGTGCCGGATTACATTATTGGTGATAATACTATTCCCAACAACCGCACGTATAACGAATTGGGGTTGATGCCTGACGGGCAATACTACAAAGACCAGGTAGATGATTATACACAGAATCATTACCAACTGTTGTACGATCAAAAATTAAGTGACAAACTATCCTTCAGCGGCGCGTTGCACTATACCAAGGGCAAAGGTTATTATGAGGAATTTAAGACTGATGCAGCCGTAGCTAACTATGGCTTAACACCGGTTGTTATCGGCACAGATACTATAAGCAACACCGACCTTGCCCGTCGCCGTTGGTTGGATAATGATTTTTATGGCGTGACATATGCCCTTAAGTATGTGCCAACAGACGCACTTAACTTAACACTGGGTGGCGCTTACAACCGTTACACAGGCGCGCATTTTGGCAATATTATATATACCGCGCAAAGCGCAGGTATTACACCAAATTACGAGTACTATCGTGATGATGCCAAAAAGAACGACTTCAATATTTTTACCCGTGGTGAATATAAGGCGGGAGACGTGACTTTATATGGTGACCTGCAGTACCGGAGGGTAGCTTATTCTTTCTTCGGCCTCGACCGTAACTTAAACAACGCACAGCAAGAAGCAACACTTAACTTTTTCAACCCTAAAGTTGGTTTAACTTACCAGTTTAATGCCGACAACAACATTTATGCTTCATTTGCCGTAGGCCACCACGAACCTAACCGTGACGACTATGTTAACTCCACGCCGGTAACAAGGCCCAAAGCAGAAAGCCTTAAAGACTTTGAAGCGGGCTACCGTACTACAAGTGAGATTTTCAAAGGTGGCATTAACCTGTTTTACATGTTGTACAGTAACCAGCTAATATTAACAGGTGCTTTAAACGATGTAGGCGAGCCAATACGGCAAAATGTTAAGGATAGCTACCGCGCCGGTATCGAGCTTGATGGCCGCGTTAAGATTACCGACAACTTTAGCTGGGCGGCTAATGCAACCATCAGCACCAATAAAATTAAAAATTACGGCCAGTTCTTTTCAAACTACGATGATAACACGCTGGTAGGGCAAACATTTAAGAAAACTGATATTGCTTTCTCGCCGTCGTTTACCGGTTATAGCGAATTAAGTTATGCTCCATTCAAAGGCAGCGAGATCGCTTTTGTAAGCAAATACGTGGGCAGCCAGTATTTAGATAATACTATGAACACCAACCCTGCTGGTTTCCCGGTGACCGGTGATAACCGCTTTATAACCGACCGAAAGCTAAACAGCTATTTTGTGAATGATGTAAGGCTTCGTTACAATTTCAGCGTACACTCAGTGAAAAATATTGGTTTAGGCCTGCTGGTTAGCAACGTATTCAGCAAAAAGTACGAGGCAAATGGCGCAACATATCCCGATATTGAAGGTGGACAAGTAGTTAATTACAACTACTACTTTCCACAGGCAACACGAAACTTCCTGGCTTCTGTAACCTTAAGTTTCTGATCAGATACAACAACCTACAAAGGCAGCTTATTTAACAGATAAGCTGCCTTTTGTTGTTTAAAGATGAATGGATTACAAGTTGTGGTATGATAACGACTGTCAAGTTTTGCCAAATAATTATTTAAACCGGGGTTTCGTTTAATTTTTTTTATTTTTATTGACGAAATATTTTGTTAACCGCACCCTTGTTGCAAGATAGGTTCATTATCTACTGGTACTATTTACACTTATGAAAATGATATTTAGCGCTGATTTAAATACAAAAGGATTAAAAAAATGGAGCAGCCGTGCAGGGGCTTTAACCCTTATTGCCGTTTTACTACTTGCAACTGGTTGTAAAAAAGCTGGTGAGCCAATTATAAAAAATGAAGGCAGTGGTGGTGTACCGGCAACTGCAAATCTTGATAAGATAGTAGCGTTTAAAAATTTTAAGAAAACACCATCTATCGGTTATGACCTTGTTGCAATTGGCGACTCTTACATTCAAGGTGATTACTACACCCTAAATTTGAAAGGCAAATTGATAAATAGTGGCCTTTCAGACGGTGGGCCGGGTTATTGCAGTTTCGGCCGTTTTGATGAAAGCGACTCTAACTCTATAGACAGTTCTATCGATCCATCTCAACTAACGTTTACTTATAGCGCACTGCAGTGGGCACTTAACCAGGCAGATGCAATTGGCCCATGCGGAGATGTAAAAAGCAATATCGACAATGCTCCTATAAATGTTGTTTCTACTATCCCTCTCAATACAATGACCATCATCTATGAGCAACACCCTGGTGCAGGAAGTTTCCGGTACAGGGTAAATGGCGGGGACTGGACAACCGTAAGTGCCGAAGCGGCAAATAGTACCATAGCAAATGTTATTGTAAATACATCAGCAGCCGGATCCGTTATTAACCTTGATATCGAGTCACTTAAAGCAGGGCAGCGTTTTTGCGGCGTAGTGGGTAGAAAAAGCGGCAATTTAACAGTTCACAAGGCGGGTATGTCTGGTGGTATTGCTGTGTTCTTTGGTCAAAATGATCAGTGGAGAGACGCGGTAAAAGTGTTGAATCCGAAAGGCGTGATCATAAGTTTTGGCACGAACGAAATGGAACTAGGTATTGAACCGGAAAACTTGCGGGTGAATGTACAATACATAATAAACAGGGTGAGAGAGGCTCATCCTAATTGTGATATATTGTTAATGTGCCCGCCGGAAACAAAGTACGAAAAACTTGAGCCAAAGGCTTACAAGATTGCCGACTACGGTGCCGTACTATACCAGCTTGCTTTAGAAAACAATACCGCATTTGTAAATCTCGCCGCCGTTTTCCCTCATTTCAGCCAGGCATCTATCGACCAGGGTTACATGAATGCTGATGGCAAGCATCCTGGAGAAAAGGGTGGAGAGTTGATAGCCAAAACCTTGTACGACGCATTTAATAAATAACATAAACTCAATTTCATAATAAAGGCTGCCCACATACGGCAGCCTTTATCTTTTAACCGAGGTGCTGTTTTCTACTAAACGGTTATATAACATAAATATCACATTGGATGTAAAACGCATTACCCATATTTGCGTTTTGTTAACATTTACCCAATGAAAGTTAAGTATCTTCTCTTAGCCGCGCTATTGTATTCAGCCGGTAGTTTCGCACAAAACAAAAAAACATCTCCAGCAATACAAACTACTTTACCAAGGCCCAAGCTCGTGGTTGGGATAGTTGTAGACCAGATGCGATGGGATTACTTGTACCGATATTATGACCGCTACCAGGCGGGTGGTTTTAAGCGCATGCTTAATGAGGGATTTACATGCGAGAATACCCTTATACCTTATATACCAACAGTAACAGCTATTGGCCATAGCTCTATTTATACCGGCTCAGTTCCTGCTATTCATGGCATTGCCGGTAACGACTTTATTGTACAGGCTACCGGAAGATCAATGTACTGCACTGAAGACACTACGGTTAGTACTGTTGGCAGCACCTCCATAGCTGGCAAAATGTCTCCCAAAAATTTGCAGGCCAGCACCATTACAGACGAGTTGAAGCTTGCCACCAACTTCCGCTCCAAAGTTATCGGTATAGCGTTGAAAGACCGTGGCGGCATACTGCCAGCAGGGCATGCAGCAAACGCTGCCTACTGGTTTGACGATGCAAGCGGCAACTGGATAACAAGCACGTTCTACATGAATGCGCTTCCGGCATGGGTAAATACCTTTAATGCGGGCAAGCCTGCAGAAAAGTACCTAAAGCAGGACTGGAACACACTTTACCCTGTAAACACCTATTTACAAAGCGCTGCAGACAATAGCCCTAAATACGAAGGCAAATTTGCAGGAGCCGAAACGCCTACCTTCCCGGTAAAAACTTCGGAGTTATATAAAGGCCGAATGGGCATGATCCGCAATACACCGTACGGCAACTCCATGACTCTGGACCTCGCCCGCGCCGCGGTAGATAACGAGAAAATGGGACAGAACACGGTAACAGACTTCCTGGCGGTGAGCCTGTCGTCTACCGATTATATTGGCCACCAATTTGGGCCTAACTCTATAGAGGTTGAAGACACTTACCTTCGCCTGGATAAAGATCTTTCGGCATTTTTTACTTTTCTCGACAGCAAGCTTGGCAAAGGTAATTACAGCGTATTCCTGAGCGCCGACCACGGTGCAGCTCATAACCCCAACTTTCTTATAGACCACAACATTCCTGCAGGTTATTGGGACGAAAGCGCTGCATTAACACAACTTAATACTGCCCTGGAAAACAAGTATAAAACGAAGGGGCTTGTAAGATCACTATCTAATTATCAGGTAAACCTTAATTATACATCGCTAAACAAGGAAAAGATAAGCGAAGAAGCTGTTAAGGCAGATTGTATCCAGTTATTGCAAAAACAGGCTGGCGTTGCTTACGTAGTAGATATGCAGCGGGCGCAAACAGCAAATATTCCCCAGGATTTACGTACACGTATTATAAACGGCTACAATGCCGAGCGCAGCGGGGCTGTACAAATAGTACTTAAACCCGGTTGGTATGGCGGCCATGGTGGCACCGGTACCACGCACGGCACCTGGAACCCTTACGATGCACATATTCCATTAGTGTTTATGGGTTGGGGTATTAAACATGGAAGCCTTGTTCGTGAAACGCACATGACGGATATAGCAGCTACCCTTGCAGCGCTGTTGCACATACAGGCACCCAGCGGTAATATAGGAACTCCGATAGGTGAGGTATTGAAATAATACCTCATTTCAGTATCTTCAGCCCATAATTAGAAATTAGTGATGATGAAAAATCTTAATTGGGGCAGGGTATTCCTTTTATTGTTAATGGCACTAAGCATGCAAACTGCTTTTGCGCAAATTCCGTCTACTCATTGGGCCAAAGATGGCTATCAGTACTACAAAGTGCAAAACGGCGAAGTAGTGATGCTGGACGCGCGTGATGCGTCCAAGAAAACGGTTGTACTGAATCGTGCCATGCTAACACCAGCCGGCCAGGAGCCTGTTGCGGTGCGTAATTTCTACCTTTCTGAAGACGGACAGAAAGCGCTCATCTATACGAAAGCAAAACGTGTTTGGCGCTTTGCAACCCGCGGAGATTATTGGGTTTATGACATGACTGCTAAAAAGCTCACCAAACTTGGTGGGCAGTTGCCTGCATCATCATTAATGTTTGGCAAATTTTCACCTGATGGCGCCAAGGTAGGCTATGTTAGTGGCCACAACATCTACGTAGAAACACTTGCAGATAACAGCATAAAACAACTAACTACTGACGGAACCGAAAAGCTGATAAATGGTACGTTTGACTGGGCGTACGAAGAAGAATTCTTTTGCCGAGATGGTTTCCGCTGGAGCCCGGACAGCAAACAGATAGCTTACTGGCAAATAGACGCCAGCAAGACCAGAAACTATCTGATGCTGAACACTACTGATTCGATTTACCCGTTTGTTAAACCTGTTGAATACCCGGTAGCTGGTGAAGCCCCTTCTCCGTTCAAAATTGGTGTAGTAAGCGCTGCAGGCGGCAGTACTAAATGGATGGATATACCAACCGATCCTGTGCTGCAATCATACGTGCCCCGCATGGAGTGGGCAGCAAACAGTTCGGAACTAATCATCCAACACCTTAACCGCGCGCAGAACCAAACCGAGATAATGCTGTGCAACGTAAGCACAGGCGCTGCAAAAACCATTTACGAGGAAAAAGACGCAGCCTGGCTGGACATTTTGCCTGAATGGGAGGAGCATTATTACTACGGCGGTTGGGATTGGTTTAATAATGGTAAGGAATTTATGTGGGCCAGTGAAAAGGACGGATGGCGCCACTTGTACCGCATCAGCCACGATGGTAAAAAAGAGAAGCTTATCACTAAGGGCAACTATGATGTAATGCAGATCAACGCGGTAGATGAGAAATCGGGCTACGTGTATTTTTCTGCATCACCACAAAATGCTACTCAAAAATATCTTTACCGCACAAAGCTGGATGGTAGCGGAGTTGCAGAGCGCCTTACTCCAATGAGCCAGCCCGGCACACACAGCTACGACGTATCGCCGAATGGTAAAGCGGCAACACATTCCTTCTCCAACTATTACACCCAGGAAGCTAACGAAGTAGTGTCCCTGCCCGAGCACAAAACCTTTAGTGGTGCCGAAGAAGTAGCCAAAGCTGTTGCTGGCTCGGCATCTGCTAAAACACGTTCTAATATTGAATTCTTTAAAGTTAAAGACGAAGAAGGCGTTGAAATGGACGGCTGGATGCAAAAGCCTGATAACTTCGACCCTAAAAAGAAATACCCTGTTGTACTTTACGTTTACGGAGAGCCATGGGGACAAAATGTTAAAGACGCGTTTGGTGCTACTTACAACTTTTTGTACACCGGTAACATGGCGAAAGACGGCTATATATATGTTTCTATAGACAACAGGGGAACCCCGGTACCTAAAGGCCGCGAGTGGCGTAAATCTATATACAAGGGCATAGGCACGCTTAACATCCGCGACCTTGCTTTGGGTATGAAACAAATGCTTAAAGACCGTGCTTATATGGACACTTCCCGCGTAGCCGTTTGGGGATGGAGCGGTGGCGGATCATCAACACTTAACCTGATGTTCCAATATCCGGAGATATTTAAAACGGGCATAGCTGTTGCTGCAGTAGGTAACCAGCTCAATTATGACAACATTTACCAGGAACGCTATACCGGCGTACCTGTTGACGAAGCCGGCCGCGAAGCGTACCGCAAAGGTTCGCCGATAACTTATGCCAAAAACTTGAAAGGCAACCTGCTTTATATACATGGTACCGGCGATGATAACGTACATTACAACAATGCCGAGCAGCTGATAAATGAGCTGGTGAAGTATAACCGCCAGTTTGAATTGATGAGCTATCCTAACCGTACCCACGGCATATCTGAAGGCCCGGGCACTACCCAGCACTTGCGCACATTGTACACCAATTACCTGCGGGAACATTGCGCCCCGGGTGCACGGTAACCATCAGGATGAGCTTACGCGCTCTGCCGTAAGAATTAAGCCCAAATACCTTTCGGTGTTTGGGCTTAGTTTTGAACAGGTGTAACACGCGCGCGTGTTACACCTGTTACAATTTGTTGGCTTTAAAAACATCTAAGAACTTATTGGTGAGCTATTTAACAAAATCCCATGTTACAGTTTTAAAATGGTGATACAGTTTACCCAAAGCAGCTTATAGAATAATCTACTGAAATACAGTAATTTACATATACCCCTCTCTTTTTTACACTGTAACAAGTGTTACACCCCTGTTACAAACTTTACGGCATAAAAAAGCCCAGCAGATAGCAGGGCTTTTAATTAGGTTAATTATTGGTTAGTACGGGAGGTCGTCACTGTCGCCACCCTTAAAATTTTCGTTTTCTACAGCTCTGGCAACGCGGCTTTCGCCGCTTTCAAAGTCAGTTTTACGGCCAAGCATGGTAAAGTTCTCAGCCACTACTTCTGTTGTGTATTTTTTTATTCCCTCTTTATCTTCAAAGGAACGGGTGCGTAATTTTCCTTCTATATAAACAAGTTTTCCTTTTTGTAAAAATTTTGCAGCAACATCAGCAAGACCGCGCCACATTACGATGTTGTGCCACTCTGTCTGCTCTACTTTTCTGCCTTCTTTATTAAATGTTTCAGAAGTAGCCAAAGGAAAACTAGCAACGGCAACGCCGCCCTCCAAATGCCTTACCTCAGGGTCCTTTCCTAAATGACCAACAAGTATTACTTTATTAATTCCAGACATGGCATAAATTAACGGAGAATTATTTAGAAATTAAAAAAATATTTTATAAATATAAAAATCGGTTTTGGCAAGGCTAATTTTTCCAAATCGGCAACATTGGTAAAAAACCATTCCGGCTTCATTTTTATAGGTTTCTCTTCAATTACTATAAACTGTATAAACAGCCCCTGGTGTGTCAAAACATGTTTCACAACAGGCGAATTATACTTAATTTTTAATTTTTCTCCAAAATATTCCTGTACTTCAGCTATATCTAAAACTTCGTATGGCGTTAACTGCCTGTCACTTTCAAACAGGGGTAAATCATACATATTTGCCCAAATACCACTTTCGTCGCGCTTATTAAGTACAAGCTTATCATCTGCTATATTTAACAAATAGTTAAAAAATCTTACCCGCTTCTTGATCTTGTTCACTTTTACAGGAAGTGCGGTTGTCGAGTTTAATTTAAATGCAACACAGCTAAGCCTTACCGGGCAAATACCACATGCCGGATTACGGGGTTTACACAGCATTGCCCCAAACTCCATCATTGCCTGGTTGTGCAATCCGGGTCGCTCCTGGTCAAGTACCTCATCAGCTAATTGCTGGAACAGCTTTTTCCCCTTAGGTAAATTTATGGGTTCATCTATACCATAATAGCGTGCCAGCACCCGGTAAACATTTCCGTCAACCACGGCCTTGGCTTCATTAGCTGCAAAGGACGAGACAGCTGCTGCTGTATACTCGCCTATTCCTTTCAGCCTTAACAGCTGCTCGTACTTCACGGGGAACACACCATTATAATGCTCCTGCACCAGCTGCGCCGTTTTAAGCATATTGCGTCCGCGGGAGTAATACCCCAGGCCTTGCCAAAGTTTTAATATATCGTCTTCGGGTGCAGCCGCAAAATCAGTAACGGTAGAGTAGCGTTCTAAAAAGCGGTTAAAGTAAGGCAAGCCCTGCTCTACGCGCGTTTGCTGCAGTATAATTTCAGACAGCCAAATGGTGTAAGCATCTGTTGTATTTCGCCACGGAAGATCACGTTTATTTTCGGTATACCAGGTGATGAGTTTGGAGGATAGATCCATTCAATACAAAAATACATTATCCATTTTAGTATCATAATTTTAACTCAGAAAACGTGTTTGATGGCGCTTCCAAAAAAAATGCGCCATTTATTTTAATCTTTAATTTTAAAGCGATACTTTTGCAACCCCAAAACAGTTAAGTATTTATACAATTAAATAAAAGAAAACAGGATATGACCAAGGCAGAAATTATAGCTGAAATCTCTTCTAAAACAGGTATCGAGAAGGTGGACGTGCAGGAAACTGTTGAAGCGTTTTTCAAGGTAGTGAAAAGCTCAATGGTAGGTGGCGAGAATGTTTACGTAAGAGGTTTCGGTAGCTTTGTGGTAAAGAAAAGAGCTAAAAAGACCGCGCGTAACATTTCAAAGAACACTGCCATTATTATCCCTGAGCATTTTGTACCCAGCTTTAAGCCAGCTAAAACTTTTGTAGAGAAAGTACGCACAGGCAACAAATCTGCTAAAGCAAGCAAATAATAAGTATGAACAAAAAACAAATAGTCGTAAGTGCGATAGTAGTTGCTACTATGGGCTATTTGTATGTATTGCCTGTTAAGGGCCTTGTAAAGCCAAAAGAAACAAGCAACAGCACTGCCGGCGTTGCACCGGCACAGCAGCAAGCTGCCAATGTTACCGAGGAAGCAGCTGCAGCACTTGCAAAACCAGGACTATCGCAGGAACAACTTCAGCAAATAAATACGCTGGAAGAAAAGCTGAAAGCAGCGGGCGAGGCCGACAAGCCTGCCCTTCAGCGCCAGTTGGCCACCTTGTGGGACCAGGCACAGCAACCTGCACCGGCTGCGTTTTACTACCAGTCGCTTGCCCGTAAGAACAACGAATTTGCCGACTGGATTAACACAGGTAACCGTTTTAACGAAGCAACAAAAGCAACTGAAGACCAGGCGCAGCAAGCAGGCCTTGCCGCTAATGCCGCCGAAGCTTTCCAAATTGCTACCAAACAAAAGCCTGATGATCTTGAAGCTAAAACCGGCTTAGGGGTGGCTCTTGTAAATGGTGGCGGTATGCCTATGCAAGGTATTACTTTACTGCTTGATGTAGTAAAGCAAGACCCAAAAAATCATGCGGCATTGCTTAACCTTGGCATGTTTGCCATGAAGAGCGGGCAGTATGACAAAGCAGTAGGCAGGTTTAAAACCATGCTGCAAACCAAAGAAGAAGTGGAGCCATTGTTTTACCTGGCAGAAAGCTATAAGCAGCTTGGCCAAAAGCAGGACGCTATTGAAGCTTACGAAAGGTGCAAAAAATTAATGGACGACCCGGTTGCCGGGCAGCGCATTGACGAGTATATAAAGGAATTAAAAAAATAACATTAACACTTAAAAATTATTATCATGCCGAGCGGTAAAAAACGTAAAAGACATAAAATGGCTACCCACAAACGTAAAAAGCGTTTAAGAAAAAACAGGCATAAGAAAAAATAAGCTGCTTTAAGTAGTTTATGCCCCCGTTTAGGGGGCTTTTATGTATGTTTTTGTCCACTTATAACATATGGCGCTCCAACGCGCCATTTTAAGAAATGGAGTAGCAATTGATAAAAGAATTAATTATCGATTCATCCCCCAACGGGGCTACTATTGCATTATTACAGGACAAACAACTTGTAGAACTCCATAAAGAGCAGATCACCAATAATTATACTGTTGGAGATATTTATTTAGGCCGCATTAAAAAAATTATGCCGAGCCTGAACGCTGCTTTTGTGGATGTAGGTTATGAGAAGGATGCCTTTTTGCATTACCTTGATTTGGGGCCGCAGGTACAAAGCCTGCTTAAGCTTACCAAACAGGTACGTAGCGGGGGATACCAATCAAAGCTTTTAGATAACTTTAAGCTCGAAGCCGATATAAATAAAGGAGGCAAGATCTCTGATGTTTTAGCGAAAGGCGGGCTTATACCTGTACAAATTGCCAAAGAACCTATCTCTACCAAAGGCCCGCGCCTTAGTTCAGATCTTTCAATAGCAGGCCGTTATGTTGTACTGGTGCCTTTTTCGGAAGTTATCTCTATCTCTAAGAAGATAAAAAGCAATACCGAGCGTACACGCCTCCGTAAAGTGGTTGAAAGCATTAAGCCGCAGCACTTCGGGGTAATTATACGTACGGTATCTGAGGGTAAAGGTGTACAGGAACTGCAAAAGGACCTGCTGGACCTGATAGCCAAATGGGAAACCTTTGTTACCAAGCTACCCGGCACCGAGCCTGCTAAGAAAGTGCTTGGCGAAATTGGCCGCACATCAACCATCCTGAGGGATATTTTAAACCCGGACTTTCAGCATATATACACCAACGAACAGGGGATGTATGATGAGGTGCGCTCGTATATACACGAGATATCGCCCGAGATGGAAAGTATTGTGCGCCTGCACAAGCACAAGGATCCGTTGTTTGAGTTTCATGGTATCGAAAAGCAAATAAAAGGAGCCTTTGGCAAAACGGTTAATCTGGCCGGGGGTGCTTACCTGGTGATTGAGCATACTGAAGCGCTGCACGTTATAGACGTGAACAGCGGCAACCGCACTGCCAACAAGGAGAACCAGGAGGAGAACGCTTTCCAGGTAAATAAGGAAGCTGCGCGCGAAATTGCCCGCCAGTTGCGCCTTAGGGATATGGGCGGCATTGTAGTGGTCGATTTTATTGACATGCACAAGCCAACCAACCGTAAGGATTTGTTTGACCACCTTAGGGCCGAGATGGCGCATGACCGTGCTAAGCACACCATACTGCCTCCTAGTAAATTTGGTTTAGTGCAAATTACCCGGCAGCGCGTACGCCCGGAGATGAACATTGTAACTACGGAAGTTTGCCCTACCTGTAACGGAACCGGAACTATACGGCCAACCATACTGCTGCTGGATGATATTGAGAATAACTTCAATTACATACTGGAGGAGCAGAATGAGAAAAACATTACGCTTTGTGTACACCCGTACATAGAAGCTTACATTAAAAAGGGCTTTTTTAACCGCCAGCTGAAATGGTACTTTAAGTACAACCAGTGGATTAAAATAAAAAGCAACCCTGCCTATCAGATTACCGAGTTCCACTTTTTCTCCAGTAAAGACGAAGAGATAAAACTTTAGCCGATAGTGCGGATTTTTCTATCTGCAGATAAAGGAGAGAGCGGCCGTTTATAAAAACGGCCGCTCTTTTTTATTTAACGCCAACGGATTCACAACTTGTGTTATATTTAAGGCCCATGAACCTCGTTATCGCTCAAATGGTGTCGTTAGTGACAAGTTATAACGACTATATTGCCTCAGGAGAAGTGCCACGCAATTATTTAGAAAGTACCGTTTTTAATGGTTGTGAAACTGTCGGCTTTATTCTTTTACGCAACTATGTAACACGCAGCGGCCTACACGGGGATCTGGTGGGAAACAACCCAATTAGATGGTTTAAGTATCTGGAAAAGGATGGCTGTCTTAAGTTAGCAATAAATTATAATACACAGCGTGAGAAAAAAAACGATAGTGAAAAAATTTCGTCTTATATAATTGGCACTATCTATATAGAAGCCATATACAAAAGCTACTCAAATTTTTGGCATTGCTTATGGTACCCAAAACAAGTACCCACGAGTGAATATAAGTGGAATGTCCGATATTATTTGCCTTTCCGTTTTGAAGATACAGTTAATGCAACACCAAATTTTAGCGAGGCTGCTATAAAACTTAAAGCAGTACTTAGTGAGTGCGTTCAGTTTACGATGGACAATGATTTTTTGGGCTGGTCCCAAGTGTGTAGTGTAGCTTTGCGAGCTTTAAGTTCTACGCAGCCCGAGGATATATTTTCTGCTCAAGACCTGATTAGTATTCGCCACCCGCTCAACATAAGGCGCGTTGTGTACGCTGTAGTTATCCCATTTATGTCACCGGAGGAAAGTCTTTGGAACATTAAATACGAAAGCCCGGAGAGTGAAATAAATCTTTCCAGATTAAGAGACGACTTCTATCAATCGTTAATAAATGCCCTAATGGCTGCGATTAACTCAAAATAATGTTTTCGCCATTGTTGTTGTTGTCACATAATAATTTAACATGCGTATTCATCTGCCAGTGTAAGCATTATTGCTAGTATGTTTTCATTGTCAGCACGAGGAAAAACCTGCCGGTTGATTTGTGGTGATAACACTAACAAAAGCCCAACCCGCCTGTCAGAGTACCGGATTCCACTTTTTCTTAAATAACGATGAAGAGATAAAACTTTTCTATAGTATTGCAACACATGCGGATGAAGGAAAGCGGAGATGTTAATGTAGCATCTCCGCTTTTGTTGTCAGGTAAACTATATATCAATTAAGATTGCTAATTTTATTGGCAAAATAGCTGCATATTTGCACATCTTAATCTGCGCATATAAACAATGGCTAAAACCAAAATAGCATATTTCTGCCAAAGCTGCGGCTATGAATCTCCTAAATGGCTGGGGAAATGCCCAAGCTGCCAGCAATGGAACACATTTGTAGAAGAGATACTTGAGAAATCGGCAGCGGCGGTTCCTACGTGGAAGGCTACGCCTACATCATCTCAACGGGCCAACAAGCCAGTGCCTGTAGCAGACATTGTGTTTAAAGAGGAGCACCGCCTGCTTACTCCAGATAAAGAATTTAACCGGGTGCTAGGCGGCGGCATTGTCGCCGGATCGCTGGTGCTGATGGGTGGGGAACCGGGCATAGGTAAATCTACCCTGATGCTGCAGATAGCGCTAACAATGCCCAATATAAAGGTGTTGTATGTTTCCGGAGAGGAAAGCGATCACCAGATAAAGATGCGGGCGGAGAGGTTGGCCCCCCCTCCCCCTGAAGAGGGAGTTTTTAGAGTTAATGGGACATCTACACCCCCTTCAGGGGGCTGGGGGGCTTTCATCCTTACCGAAACTTCCACGCAAAACATATTTAAACAAATAGAAGAACTGCAGCCGGACCTGGTAGTAATTGATTCTATCCAGACTTTGCATTCCGCGCATGTAGAGTCTACTCCCGGGAGTGTGTCGCAGGTACGGGAATGTACGGCCGAATTGCTTCGATTTGCTAAAGAGACCGCTACACCGGTGTTCCTTATCGGCCACATAACTAAGGACGGTATGATAGCCGGCCCAAAAATACTGGAACACATGGTTGATACTGTTTTGCAGTTTGAGGGCGACAGGCACCATGTTTACCGCATATTGCGCACCATTAAAAATCGTTTCGGCTCCGCATCAGAACTAGGTATATACGAAATGCTTGGCGAGGGCTTACGCGAAGTATCTAACCCATCAGAGATATTGTTATCACAACGGGATGAACCGTTAAGCGGCATTACGATATCAGTAACACTAGAGGGTATGCGCCCGATGCTGATTGAAACGCAAGCGCTGGTGAGTACATCTGCATACGGCACACCACAACGTACAGCAACCGGTTTTGATACTAAACGGATGAGCATGCTACTGGCGGTGTTAGAGAAGCGCTGTGGCTTTAAACTGGGCACGCAGGACGTGTTCCTGAACATTACAGGTGGTATACGGGTGGAAGACCCTGCTATTGACCTTGGCCTTGCAGCTGCCATTGTTTCCTCTTACCAGGACATCCCCATCCCTGCAAAAACCTGCTTTGCGGGCGAGATAGGGCTTTCGGGTGAGATCCGCGCGGTTAACCGCATAGAACAACGTATAGCGGAAGCGCAAAAGCTTGGATTTGAGCAGATCTTTATTTCTAAGTACAATATGCCTTCAGCTGCTAAAGATAAAAAGCGGTTGGACCTGACGCGCTATACTATAGATGTAAAGCCAGTAGGCAGAATAGAGGAAGTGTTTGGGTTGCTGTTTGGGTAAGAAAGCCCCCGCTTTTACGTGATCTTTACCGCAAGCAGCGTAATATCATCAATAGGTTTTCCTTTTATAACGTTGTTGATGTGTTCCATCATCGCGTTGTTAAAGTTGTCGGGGGAGAGTTCGCCGTTTTCTATCACAAACTCCAGCAGTTTTTCCTCGCTCCAGGCCTCATAATTCTGTAGTTCATGATCCATCAGGCCATCTGTGTAGTTAAAGAATAAGCTGTCCGGCTCTATATCAATCTCACCTTCGTTCAGAAAAGGCAGCTCTTCGAACGCGCCGATCATGGTTGTTCCTAGCTTCAACGGAACCGCCTCACCCTGGCAATACAGGATGGTTGGATTGTGCCCGGCGTTAACGTAATTAAGCTTCCGTGTTTTTTGGTTAAACCGGGCCAGGAACATGGTAATAAAACGTTCGCCTTTTGTATTTTGGATAACCAATTTGTTAAGGCGTTCTATTATGGTGGTAAGGTCGTCTTCAATGGCAGCCAGCCCCTGCAAGCTTGCCTGGAAGTTGGCCATCAGCAAAGCCGCGGATATTCCCTTGCCCGACACATCGGCAATGCACCACAAAAACTCGTCTTCATTTAACCTGATAAAATCGAAGTAATCCCCGCCGATGGTTTGGTGCGGCAGGTATTTAGCCCCAACCTCAACTCCATTTTCCTTATACACCCGCATAGGAATAAGCATATTTTGCACCTCTACTGCCAGCTCCATTTCGCGCGTTAAACGTTCGGTCTGGAGGCGTTCGCGGAACAACCTTTTATTTTCCAGCGCTACTACAATAACGTTTATAAGCGTTTGAATGAAGGTCAGGTCATTGTTGAGCATTTCGCCGCTGGTGTTAAAATCACCGATAAGTGCGTATGCCAGTGCCTTGTTTTTGTGGTAAATAGGGATAAAATAGTTGTACGTGCCTAAAATAGGGTCGCTATGGTTGTTTAAAGCCGAGGGTGCCTTTAACTTGCTAAGGTGTTTCCAGGTGTTATTGAGTACGTTGGCACGTTCTATTTGTCCGCCATATTTAGAAATACAGCTGTAAACACCCTCCTTCTCTATCAAAAACCTGAACTTGCCCACCTGCAGGTAGCGCTGCAAAATTACCTCCAGCATCCGTATAAGGTCGGGTGTAGAGGCGTTCTTGTTGATCGCTCTAGTAATTTCGAGCAAAGAGTTTAGCTCCGTTTGCCGTTTAAGCAGCAGCCGGATTAATTCTTCCTCTCCCGAGTTACCCTGTAGATTTTGCATTATTTGTTAGGCAGTCTAAAGTAATGAAATTTAATTCAAACGGAATTATTTAGCTGCTTATGCAGAACAAATTTCGTGCTGCTATCGCACTACACGGCCTTTCCAGGAGTATTTACGCGTGTTCCCCATTAAACCTATGTACACAAAGTAGATAATATGAACAGGAATAAGTATCGCCAGCAAACCGACCAGGCTGCTGCGCTTAAAAAATGAGGTGATCGGTAACAGGTATGCTGCCTCGAACAAATACTTTAGCAGGTACTGCACCAGGAATAACACCAGGAACGAGATATTGTAAAAACCCAACAATGCATTCACCAGCATAGAAAGGTTAAAGAGCCAGATAGCAACCGCGAGCGCAACTATCTTTTTGTCCTTATACCGGGTAGACTTTGATGCCCATCGCCTGCGTTGCTGCACAAATTCCCCCAGGGTGTGCTTGGCATGGGTATAAACCACCGCATCGGTGTTTTTAAGAAAGCCTATGCGATTTGGGTACACTACGGCTATTTTCTGCAGCAGCAGTTCGTCGTCGCCAGAGGCAAGGTCATCTATACCTTTAAAGCCGCCAACTTCATGGAAAACATCTTTACGGTAAGCCAGGTTAGCCCCGTTGCAGTTAGATGCCCGACCGTTGCCGATGAATGCACCGCCTATGCCAATCAGGTAAGCAAACTCCAACGTCTGCAAGCGTTCAAACAGGCTGCGTTCTTCAAAATAAGTTACGGGTGAGGATATTATCACCAGATCATGCGTCTCGTAATAAGCAACTACAGAACTCAGCCATTTGGTACCCATACGGCAATCAGCGTCCGTTGCAACCATCAGGTCGCCGGTAGAGCGGCTTATGGCTTCGGCAATGGCCTTTTTCTTGTATGAATTAAGCGGTTCATCCTCCTGCAGCTGCATCAGCTTAATGCCCTGGCCGGCATAGCTGCGGATGATCTCGGCAGTGCTATCGGTTGAATGGTCATCTACTATGATCACTTCGGTAAGGTGTTTGGGGTAATCCTGCGCCAGGATGTCCTCAATAGTATATCGAATGCGCTCCTCTTCGTTGCGGGCCGCTATCAGGATGGTTACTTTTGTATTAAGCGGCGCGCCATCTGTTTTCGGGCGTTTTAAGTTGCTCCATCCTTTTATAAGATAGGCTACAACCACCAGATAAACAGCGGTGAGCAGAAGGGAAATGATACTAGGTACGATCAAAGAATTTTAATTTAAGAACAAACACAGAACCCAGTATCGCAGGGATAATGAGATTAATAAGCCAAATAGACGAAACAGCTGCAATAATAGCTATTTGCTGGGTGGTAATGTACAGAAACAAATGCGCTGCAGTAAAGCTGCGCACACCTATATCTAAAAGGTCCAATGAGGGCAGGGCCGACTGAATGAAAATAAAAACGATTACAGTCAGCATCATTGGACCAAATGGGATAACGGGCAGCAACAGATGTATAACCAAATAGTACTGGAACGTAAACACCGCGAACCTGGCTATGCTGTATGCCATTACCACTATCAATTCGCGTTTGTTATAGCGGCCCATTATGTAAAAGAAGCGGTGATACTTGCGCAGGAACTTAATGCGATCCAGCAGGGCAACCAGCCAGCTGATATGAAAATAGAACACCAGGAACAAACCCAGAACGATAAGCGATAATATTGTGATCCCTGCAAATAACCAGGGGTCTAGCTTAAGATAGGTATAGATGAATATCAACCCAGCCAGAATGCCCGTTAAGTTGGTGACCACGTTTTGTGCGAAAGCACCAACAGCCATTGCAAACACTCCATGTATACGTTTTCGGCTCGGCAGGAACATTACCCTTCCGCCATATTCGCCTATACGGTTTGGAGTGAACACCGCCCAGGTCAGACCGCAAAAAACCGCTTCTATAGCTTCCCATACAGATATTGCAACCAGCCGCTTTGCCAGGTACTGCCATTTTAAACTTTCCAGCAGCCAGTTCAGGAACATGAGCAGCACTATTGCACTAAGCGTTACCAATACCTGCTGCCTGCTTATTTTTGATATCAACAGCTCGAACTGTTTAAGATCGGTATTTTTGGTTAGGAACTTGTGGTAGATGAACAGCGCCGCCAGGAACAGTATGCCCGCTTTAAGCAGGTACGAGAGAAACTTTTTAGCGTACGCGGTCAATTAAATAGAATTTGTTGCAATGTTACAAAAAGCCGCAGCAAGCCGTGCGCTTGTCTGCCCATAATGTAGAGGTATGGCAGCAATTTGGCTTTGGTAAGACAATGTTGTATATGTTTTGTTTTGTACCGGCATGCCTACCCTAATATCTCCCGGATATCATCTGCAGATAACGATTTAATAAAGCTTTCTTCTGTAGTGATCAGCGAGCGGGCAACGCTTAGCTTACGTTGCTGCAGCGCAAGTATCTTTTCCTCCACCGTGTCTTTTGTGATGAACTTGTATATGAACACGTTTTTGGTTTGGCCAATACGGTGCGTACGGTCTATAGCCTGCTGCTCTACAGCCGGGTTCCACCATGGATCAAGGATAAACACATAGTCGGCTTCGGTTAAGTTGAGGCCTACACCTCCTGCTTTTATCGAGATCAGGAACACCCTTGTCTTTTTATCTTCCTGGAACTGCCTTACCACGTCGCCACGGTTTTGGGTGCTTCCATCCAGGTAAACGTAAGGGATACCCTCCTTCTCTACGTGTTCGCGGTAAATGTTTAGCTGTTTTACAAACTGCGAGAAGATAAGCACCTTATGCCCGCCATCCAGCACGTTGGCAAGCGTGTGCACTACGTTCTCAAATTTGCCCGAATCACCTTCGTATTCGGCGTCTATCATGGCAGGATGATTAGCTATTTGCCTTAGCTTAATCAATCCCTGTAATACCTGTATCTGCGTTTTGGCGTAAGTCCCATCTTCCAGGCTGCGGAGTAACTCGTTCCGGTATTCCGATCGTACTTTCTCATACACCTCAGTTTGCTCTTCGCTCATCTGGCAGTAAAACAGGTTCTCTGTTTTTGGCGGCAGCTCGGTAGCCACCTGTTCTTTGGTGCGGCGCAGTACAAAGGGCTTTATAATGGCCTGCAGCTTGCGTGCTTTCTCCTCATCTTTCTTCTTTTCTATCGGCGCCACAAACTCATTGTGAAAATATTGCTGAGAACCGAGCAAGCCGGGGTTGATAAACGACATTTGCGTCCACAAGTCGTTTACCGAGTTCTCTACCGGTGTACCGCTGAGTATAAGTTTATACCTCGACTTCAATTGCCTTACGGCCTGGTACGATTTGGAAGATGGGTTTTTGATGTTCTGGCTCTCATCGAGTATCACATACTCAAAAAAGAATGCTTTAAACATTTCTATGTCTATCCGGCTGATGCCATAAGTAGTTATCACGGCATCGTAGTTGGCAAATACATCGGCAGATTTGTACCTGAACGCACCGGTATGTACCATAATACGCAGCTGAGGTGCAAACTTTTTCGCCTCGTTAAGCCAGTTGTATATCAGTGATGTGGGCATTATTACCAGCGAAGTGCCTTTGCCACCATTTGCCTCGGTATCTTCTTTATGTTTTTGCAGCAGCGCCAGTGTTTGTATGGTTTTACCTAAGCCCATATCGTCCGCCAAACAGCCGCCGAAATGGAAATCTTTTAAAAAGTGGAACCAGTTGTAGCCTGCCTTTTGGTAAGGGCGCAGGCTGCCGGCAAAATTTTGAGGCATAGGAACATCTTCTGTCTCCTCAAAGTCTGTGAGCTTTTGCAGTTTGCGGTTCATGGCGGTTTCTGCCATTTCTCCACCCAGGTCACTCACCAAACCAAGGTGGTGGCGCCGAAGCTTTATGTCTTCGCCTGACTCTGAAAAATGCAGCAGGTTACCAAATTGCGAGAACCAGTGCTCGGGTATTACCGCTATCTCGCCCGAAGGCAAAACAAACTCTTTCTTACGACTTAAAATATGATTCTTTAGCTGGATGAACGGTATAGCGTACGGACCAAAGTAAACTACCGCATTAATGTCGAACCAATCGTTGTTCTCTTTTACCTGGAGGTCTATTTTGGTGGCACCGAATACGTAGCGCTTTTGGCCGTCCGGCTGCTCTATTTCAAATCCTTTTTCAACCAGTTCATCATGATGCTGGTTGAGCCATTCGAATATGGGGAACGAGCGGTCCCCCTCTTCGTCACTTGCTGCAACCTCAAGGTTCTGGAACAGCGACGATGTGGTTTTAAGGCCCATACCCTCCAGCTGATACAGCTTCCCTTTTTCCCAGCTTACCGAGCGACGGATGCGGTGAAAAAGGTAGTCGTCGCCGTTCTTTTCCATTCGGACAGATACATTCCTGCCGTCACCGTAAGGGAACACATAGCCGGCATATTTAAAATACAATTGCAGCTGCGATGTGCCGCCTTCTACATAAATAGGTTTTACAACCGCTACCGCATCGTACTTTTCGGTATTAATGGTAAATCCCTCCGCATATACATTGTGCTTCTCTATTAGTGGCGCAACAAACTTTTCGAAGTAAGAATGTTCTGAAGATTTTGGAATAGAGATGTACCGTTTGTTAAGGAAAGGCTGCAGCTTTTTACCCTCAATATCTTTATCGAAATAGTAAAGGGTATCATCAAGCAGCATCCATGCAGGGTGGTTGCAAATAATCTCCGCATCCTTAAACATGAACTCTATCCGCAGGTTCTGGTACTTAATGGTGGGGAAATAACGTATCTCCTCCTCGTTCCTCCTGAAGTGGAACAATACAGTTGCCGCCTCATCGGCAATGTGCACCTGCCGGCCTGCCGGGTACCCCTCTTTGCTCATGAGGTATAATTGCTTTTTGCTACTGCCTAAAAGGCCCAGCGCTTCCACAATCTTCTTTTCTATTTTAGGGCGGATGGTCTCAAAAAGCTGTTCGTTAAAAACCTTCGCAAAAAATTCAAACGGGCGAATAGGTTTTTTATAGAAGCGTTTAATAATGTTACCCTGCTCAATATCCTCCAGTATCTTGATCAGCTTACGGTCGGTATCATCTATACAGTGGGTAAACTCCTCGGCAGTGTTACTAAAAAGGCGCTGATGTGTAAATGAAAATTCGCCGTTAGGGTTCAGCTGAACAATGTGCGGTTCGATAACATAGGACAGGAAATCATGCCGGGCAATGGCATAAATTATCTGGCAGGGTTTGGTACTATCGACGCGTAACATTAATCACAGGTAAAAAATTAATGCAAGCTACGATCAGAAAAAATTCAAACGTAAACAGAAATTATAGGAAACCAAATTCTTTAGCAGGATTTTTATTAACAATTGGGCAGAGACCCATTTATCCTGTCATGCTGAACTTGTTTCAGCACCTCATAATTCCGCCTTCGTTGGTGTTGTCAACAACGAACCGCTGCCAGGTAGCAAAATGAAAAGTTCCTTAACTTGTTGGTGACAACACCAACAAGGATGAAAAGACCTTAAGATCGTCTTCTGACCAGGGTGATATACCCGCCAGTTTCGTTTTGTAATCAGATTTTGCAGGAACATCCTTTTGCACAACCACGCCCAAGCCCTCAAGTATTTGCTTAACCAAGGTGCTTTTACTTTCTGGTACATTAATAATCAACCGCTCCATATATCAAATTTACAAATTATATCATAAGAAGTAACATCTGCTATATCGCTATCTCTCCCGTAAACACCAACTCGGCAGGTCCTTCCAGAAAAATGTTACTAAACTTTTCGCCGTCATGATCAAAACGGATGTTCAAATCGCCGCCTAATACTTTAATAGGTGTGTTGATGGTGCCATACTGCTGGTTATGTTTGGCCATAGCAAGCGCTACCGCGGTAACACCGGTACCGCAGGCGTAGGTCTCGTTCTCTACACCGCGTTCGAAAGTACGCACAAAATAGCCGTCGCCTTCTTTCTCAACAAAGTTCACGTTAATGCCTTCAGCTTTGTAAGTGGCATTGTTGCGTATGGCGTAACCTTCGTTGTATACGTCTTTTACCTTAAGTTCTGTAGCCTGTTTTACGTAATGCGGCGAGCCTGTGTTAAGTACGTAGGCGCTGCCATCGTTCTCAATCGTGTCCACATCTATCATCTGCAAACTCACCCAGTTACCCGCATCTGAAATTTTGGCATGATGAACCCCATCGGTGGCAAGAAATTTTGTCGTGTCATTTATTACGCCCAGGTACTTGGCAAAGGCCACAATACATCTGCCGCCATTGCCGCACATGCTGCCTTCATTTCCATCAGCATTGTAATACACCATCTTAAAGTCGTACCCTTCCAGGTTCTCCAGCAGCATAAGTCCGTCGGCGCCAATACCAAAACGGCGGTCGCAAAGCCGGGCAACAGTTTCATCATCAAGCTGTTTTACAGCATTTTGCCTGTTGTCGATCAATATAAAATCGTTGCCGGCACCCTGGTATTTATAAAATTTAGCGTTCACAAAAATCTATTTTTGATTACTGTTGTTCCTTTAAGACCAACCACATGTAACAAACGTAAGCAACTGTAAAGGTCTATTTAACAATTTTTAACAAAATTGCACATAACTTATCATTGTTTATGTCGTCTATATGGTATTAAATTTGACACTACGGTATACATAACCGTAACATAAAAGAGAAAGTATATATGAATATGAAAAGATTTGGTTTAACACTACTTACCGCTTTCGCAGGCGGTGCCATGGCGTTAGGCGTATACAAATATGCCGAAAACAAGTACGACCAGGGCATGTCTTTTGAAGATAAGCAAAAGGTATATTTTGCTAACAACCGTTCTGCTGCACCTATTACATCATCTGCCGGTACGGTAGACTTTACCCAAGCCGCTGCAGAAGCTACACCGGCTGTGGTTTACATCCGCACAACTTATGCGTCAAAATCCGGCGGCGACCAAGACCAGTTTGAACAGATGTTCGGCCAGATGTTTGGCCAGCGTATGCGCCCTCAGGGCCCGCAAATGGCTTCAGGTTCGGGCGTGATCATTTCTACCGACGGTTACATTGTTACCAACAACCACGTGGTAGCTAAGGCCGAGAAGATACAGATCACCACTAACGACCACCGCCAGTTTGAAGCCAAAGTTATTGGTACCGACCCTAACACCGACCTTGCCCTGATCAAGATCAACGCAACCAACTTGCCTATTGTAAAATTGGGCAACTCTGACGCGGTGCGCGTTGGCGAGTGGGTGCTTGCTGTAGGTAACCCTTTTAAACTTACCTCAACTGTTACTGCCGGTATCGTGAGCGCGAAAGGCCGCAGCATTAACATCATTGGCAATAACGATGAGGACGACGATAACCAGAATCCGTTTGGCCCGGTTAGGCAGCAAACCCCAACCCTAAGAAAAGGTATTGAATCCTTTATCCAGACAGATGCGGCCATTAACCCGGGTAACAGTGGCGGTGCGCTTATAAACACCAATGGTGAGCTTATAGGCATCAATGCCGCTATTGCTTCACACACCGGCTCATACGAAGGTTACGGCTTTGCTATCCCGATTAACCTTGCTAAAAAGGTGTTGAATGACATTAAAAAGTACGGATCAGTAAAACGTGGTTATATGGGTATAGGCTTTGCCGACCTTGCGGACCCTGAACAGTCTCAAGGCATAAAAACCGACAAAACCAATGGCTTGTACGTAAACAGTACTGTACCGGGTGGTGGCGCCGAAAAAGCAGGCATACTGCCGGGCGACATTATCACCAAGGTAGAAGGTAATACCGTATACGAATCATCAGACCTGCAGGAGCGTGTTGCACGTTTACAGCCAGGCGATAAGATTAACGTTACCGTACTTAGAAATGGTACTGAAAAGAACTTTGATGTTACGCTGAAAGAAGAAGCACCTGTAGCTAAAACAGCGGCGCTGTCAAAATCAGCATCAGAACTGTTCAATAAACTGGGTGCAAGCTTTGCGCCAATAAGTGCGGCTCAAAAAGCTAAGTTCCATGTGAGCAATGGTGTAGTGGTTACCCAGGTTCGTACTGGCGGTATATTCGATGATACCGAAATTCCGGTAGGTTCTGTTATCACCTCTATCAACAGGCAGCCAATCAGTAGCATTGATGATATGGATAAAGTGATCACCAACCTGCGTAACGGCCGACTGATCATCAGCGGTGTTTACCCTAACGGCGGAAGCTTTAACAACGTTTTTGAAGTTCAGTAATTGAGCAATTTTGAATATAAAAGGCCACCCAAAAGGTGGCCTTTTTTGTACCCAAATTGAGGTGCTTTTAACCTGTAATTTATACTATTACTTGCAAATTTATGTGAAAATAGCGTTGTAAAAACGTGCGGTTTTTGAAGGTGACTGCATAAAAAATGGTCAGAAAACAGCCTTATTGCTGTTATTTCGGTGTTTTTATAAAGCTTTTCTATGCGGTTAAAAAAGTGTTCAAAATGCGTCGGCTCAAAAAAAGCTGAACACTTTTGAACATCTTCTTTTTTGGAGACCGCCTTGTGGCGTGTATCTTTGCCGCCGATATGAAGATGAGTGCGGGTACCCCTTTTAAATTTTTAGACCAGGATCTTTTACTGCTGCCGCAAAAAGCTATTTACTGGGAACAGGAGAAAGCGCTGATAGCTGCGGATGTGCATCTGGGAAAAGTGGGGCACTTTCGCAAGGCAGGCATAGCGGTGCCATTAAGTATGGAGCAGGATGACCTTGCCGTACTGTCGGACCTTATTGCTGAACACCGTCCGGAGAAGATCATCTTCCTGGGAGACCTCTTTCACAGCGACATGAATGCCGATTGGGACTGGTTTGTACTATGGCGCAAGCAGTTCCCCAAACTGCAGATCATACTAGTTAAAGGCAATCACGACATTATACATGACAGGCATTACCTGGAGCTGGATATTGTATTAACAGAGCACCTGAGCGTAGGACCTTTCCTGATGCTGCACCACCCGCTAACCGACCCAACCAAAAGGCAGGACGGCGGCTATGTGCTTTGCGGCCATATACACCCCGGCGTTAGCCTTGTAGGCCGCGGACGGCAGAGCGTTACTTTACCCTGCTTTGCTTTTGGCAAAAATCAGGCTATACTACCTTCATTTGGCAAGTTTACCGGTAAGGTTGCAATCCGTAGTCTAAAGAGTGACAATATTTTTGGTGTGCTTAAAGATAAAGTGATCGCAATTAGTTAGTGAGTTTTTAGATACTCGTGCACTTCTGTGTCTACTTCTTCAAAGGCGATATTTGGTTTAAGTATCTTCCAATTCTTATCTAACAAGAAAAACGCCGGTAGCTTTTTTATACCCCAGCTGCTTACATTAGGTGAAGCATCACCTTTATTATCTGACACTTGTACCCAGGCTACATGATTACCTTTTATCGCTTTTTTCCAGGCAGCAGCGTCGTCCCCCACCGATACACTTACAACACTGAAATACTTTCGATCCGCTGGTGTAAGTATTATGCCGGGAACAATACGCTCGTGCGTCAGTTGGCTCATGTCGTTGTCGGGCTCCCAGAATTCAACAAGTATAACTTTGTTGCCAACCTGTTTTTTGTTAAACGGCTTGCCATCCGGGGTGTTGCCTGTAATCTGCGGCGCCTCAGCTCCGGCAATCATGTTAACCAGCGGCATCAGTTTGTTACTGATGTTAAGTCCGTCGTCGCTGTTCTTTATACTATCACTTAGCTTCTGAAAGATAGCATAGTAAGCCGCCGGATCCTCAACAAAGTATTGGTTTGCCATAATGTGCGCGCCTATTGCTGTTTTTGGGTGCTTATCTACATACTGCTTAAGTACATCTAATTGTAATTCCCGTTGTTTCTTTTGTAGCGCACGGGCGCTCTCGTACAACTTGTTCCGCTCTGATTTAGACAACCGGGAAACCTCGTTTGTAGCCAACCGACGTTTTGCAGAATCTATCTGCTCAACTATGCGGGATGTAGCTTTGTATTCCCCGGCATAATACTCGCTCAGTTCTCTCTGCGTAGCTGATGCTGTCTCTATTTTAGGATAGGTGTCCGGATTAGCTGTATTTACTTCTATGTTATACTCGCTATTATCTAAATAGATGTCATAGCTCATGTTGTTCTTAATAGCCTTATCAGTGTTAAATAAGGTTAAGGTATAATAGCCGGGTGACTGTAGTTGCGGGGCAAGGTTAAGTTGTCCGTTCTTAAATGGTTCATTTATTACCTCCTGACCATTCTGTTTGATGATTACAATTCCGTTAGCAATCTCAGGCGCTTTGACAGTCAACTTCAATCCGGATGGTTTATTACAGGCTAAAAGCAGCAAAATTAGGGCTGCGGCAGAGTGTAGTTTCATATACTGGTTTGTAAACCTAATTAAAGAATAATTTACCAGTTGTTGAACCGGCCTTGTAAATAAACTTACTGCTAATCTAACTGACACATCCAGAATCGCAATTTTAGATTGTTTCTAAATAACCGATTGTTCTGTATTAAGCCGAAACCATTTATATCATTTAGTTTTTAATAAATACTTTTGCCTAAATTAATATGACCGAATAATGAGCGAATTCAAACAAACCTTTAACTCCTCGCTGGGAAAGAAGCTTATCATGGCTTTAACAGGCTTGTTTTTGTGTACTTTTTTAATTGTGCACTTAGGTGGTAACTTGCTGTTGTTTAAACACGACCAAGGGTACTCTTTTAACGCCTATGCAAACTTCCTGACACACTTCCCTCCAATAGAAGTAATAGCTTACATTTTGTATTTGGCTATTATCCTGCATGCCATTTATGCATTGGTGCTTACTGTAAAAAACCGCCGCGCCAGGCCCATAGAATATGCCGTACGTACAAAGTCACCTGCATCATGGTCATCCAAGAACATGGGGCTGTTGGGTTCTATCCTGTTATTGTTCATTGTAATCCATATGGGCGATTTCTGGCTTACTTATAAGTACAAGCACATTCTTGGTTTTAAAGAATACCGTACTAACCAGGTTACCGGCGAGCGCACCGTTGTTGACTTTAACCCGCCTAATCAGGAGTTCGAACGTTCTTTCACTACTGATGGCGATATCGAGATCATGCGTGTTAAAGATTTGCATTCCCGTATACAGTGGAGCTTTAGCCACCTTTGGTATGTGGCCTTCTATGTAATTGCAATGGGCGCATTATCGTTTCACCTGCTGCATGGTTTCCAGAGTGCTTTCCAAACTTTTGGTTGGATGCACAGGAAGTATAAACCTATCATTTACTTTATCGGTACCTGGTTGTTCGCGGTGATCATACCGTTAGGGTTCGCGTTGATGCCAGTGGTATACTACTTTCAGAGTTTAAGTAAATAATACTTGAGAAGGATCGGGAGGTAAAAATCACGATTCAAGACAACAATAATACCGACAGAGGAAAGAAATACAGCTGTTAAAGGCTTAAAATCTCACCTCTTTAATCTAAAGAAGAATATGAGTTTAGATGCTAAAATTCCGCAGGGCCCGCTGGCCGAAAAATGGAGCAAGCATAAATTTAACTTAAAGCTGGTTAACCCTGCTAACAAGCGTAAATACGATGTAATAGTTGTAGGTACCGGCCTGGCAGGCGCTTCAGCAGCGGCATCCCTGGCCGAGCTTGGTTACAATGTTAAGTCATTCTGCTTTCAGGACAGCCCGCGCCGTGCGCACTCAATTGCTGCACAAGGTGGTATAAACGCCGCTAAAAACTACCAGAATGATGGCGACAGCGTTTACCGTTTGTTTTATGATACCATTAAAGGTGGAGACTACCGCGCCCGTGAAGGAAATGTTTACCGTTTAGCGGAAGTTTCCGTTAATATTATTGACCAGTGTGTAGCACAGGGTGTACCATTTGCCCGCGAGTATGGCGGCTTGCTGGATAACCGTTCATTTGGTGGTTCACAGGTATCACGTACTTTTTACGCCCGTGGCCAAACAGGCCAGCAATTGCTGTTGGGAGCCTTTTCAGCACTTAACCGCCAGATAAACTTGGGTAAAGTTAAAATGTACACCCGTACCGAAATGCTGGATGTGGTAATTATTGACGGACATGCTAAAGGTATCGTTACACGCAACCTGATCACCGGCGCAATAGAAACACACTCCGGACACGCGGTTCTGCTAGCTACAGGCGGCTATGGCAACGTGTTCTACCTTTCTACAAACGCTATCGGTTCTAACGTAACTGCTGCATGGCGTGCACACAAGCGCGGCGCTTATTTTGCTAACCCATGCTACACACAAATACACCCAACTTGTATACCGGTTACTGGCGACCACCAGAGTAAGCTTACGCTGATGTCTGAATCGTTACGTAATGACGGGCGTGTTTGGGCTCCAAAAACTAAAGAGATTGCGGAGAAACTTCGCAAAAAAGAAATAACCGCTGCACAGGTTAAAGAAGATGAGAGAGATTACTTCCTGGAAAGGAAATATCCATCATTTGGTAACCTTGTTCCGCGTGACGTGGCTTCACGTAATGCCAAGGAAATGGCTGATGAAGGCAAAGGTGTTGGTACATCCGGTCTGGCTGTTTATCTTGACTTTGCAGAAGCAATCGAACGAATGGGCGAGGACACTGTAAGGGCTAAATATGGTAACTTGTTTGATATGTACTATCAAATTACCGATGAAAACCCTTACAAACAGCCAATGCGTATTTATCCTGCAGTGCACTATACTATGGGTGGCCTTTGGGTGGATTATAACCTGAGCACTAATGTACCGGGATTATATGCAATGGGCGAGTGTAATTTTAGCGACCACGGTGCTAACCGTTTGGGTGCATCTGCATTAATGCAGGGACTGAGCGACGGGTACTTTGTCATCCCTTACACCCTGGGCGACTACCTGGCTACCATCGGCCCTAAACCAGTTGATAAAAACCACCCTGCATTTGAAAAAACCAAGCAGGACGTAATTGCATACAACAATAAGCTGCTTGCATTAAAAGGCAATAAAACCGTAGTAGAATACCATCGCGAACTTGGCCACATCATGTGGGAGTATTGTGGAATGGCACGTACCGCAGAAGGCCTGACCAAAGCGAAAGCGATGATCAAAGCTTTAAAAGCTGACTTCTGGAAGAACGCGATTTTGACCGGTGAAAACGATGAAGTGAACGCTGCGCTTGAAAGAGCCGGCCGTGTTGCTGACTTTATTGAACTGGGCGAACTTATGGTTACCGATGCGCTTAACCGCAACGAATCATGCGGCGGCCACTTCCGTCTGGAGTCTCAGACAGAAGAAGGTGAAGCATTGCGCGATGATGAAAATTACGCTTATGTAGCTGCCTGGGAATTTAGAGGAGAAGACCAGGAAGAAGTGCTGCACAAAGAAGAGCTGGTATTTGAAAACGTTAAGTTAACACAAAGAAGTTACAAGTAAGAGTAAGCAGATCAGGCTGCAGGCGACGTTTTGTTGCTGAAGAATGATCAACTTAATCACTAATCTCAATAAAGATGAGTCAAGGAAATATGAACCTGACGCTGAAAGTATGGCGCCAAAAAAACTCACAAACATCAGGTAAGTTTGTGACCTATAAGGCCGAAGGTATTTCTCCGGACATGTCCTTCCTGGAGATGCTGGACGTAGTGAATGAAAGTCTCACCAGGAAAGGCGATGAGCCGATTTATTTTGATCATGACTGCCGCGAAGGTATTTGCGGATCGTGTTCATTGTATATTAACGGTCGTCCTCATGGCCCTAAAAGAGCTATTACAACCTGCCAGTTACATATGCGCAGCTTTAGCGATGGCGAAACTATCACCATTGAGCCATGGCGTTCGGCTGCGTTCCCGGTAATAAAAGACCTCGGTACAGATCGTTCTGCATTCGACAGGATACAGCAAGCGGGTGGCTTCATCTCGGTAAATACCGGTGGTGCGCAAGATGCCAATGCTATACTAATCCCTAAAGTAGTAGCCGACGAAGCTTTCAACTCTGCTACTTGTATCCAGTGTGGTGCCTGCGTTGCAGCATGTAAGAATGCATCGGCAATGCTGTTTGTATCTGCAAAAATTACTCAGCTGGGTTTATTGCCGCAAGGCCAGCCAGAGCGCTATAGCCGTGTACAATCTATGGTGGCGCAAATGGATGCTGAAGGCTTTGGCAACTGTACCAATACCGGTGCCTGCGAAGCCGAGTGCCCTAAAGAGATCACGCTGATGAACATTGGCCGTATGAACAATGATTATTACAGTGCAAAACTGTTCCGTGAAGAACGCGCTCACGAGCACACCGGCGGAGAAAATTAATTTTACGCTCTTAATAAAAAAGCCCTGATCACATTAGTGATCAGGGCTTTTCTTTTGATGGTTATTTCGGTTTAAACTTTCTTTACAGCTTCAATCAGTTCGGGTATCTTGGGAACTTTCGTAAAGGATTTCACCAGGAAGCCATTCCTGTCGTATACGGCTACAAAAGGCGTTGTGGTTATCTGGTAGTACTTCTGCACACTGCCGCCGTAACCTTCGGTGCCCATAGTAAAGTTCTTGTAGGCCGATATGTTAAAGTCATGGTCAAAGGCTTTAACCATCTTAATGTCCGTAAAAGTTATCATTACCACCTGTAAATCCTTAAAGCTGTTCATCTTCGGCTTCATGTCGTAGATCAGCTTTTGGCAATGGCTGCAATCCGGCGCAAAATAGATAAGCATCACCGGCTTATTCTTTTGCAGGTCTGCATTGGTAGTATAGGTATTATCCATTTTAAGCATCTTATAAGGTGCTATAACGGGTGGCTGCGCTTTAATGCAGCCGGTAGCCATAATAAGGCTAAGAGCAAATAAAAGTCTTTTCATCTTTTGGTATAACATCTTTATGCTAAGCTTCCAGCAGCTCCAGCTGCCAGTAAATGTGCTCTTCAGTTACAGGGAATAACGCGTTTTCGCGCACGGTATGATACACAGCATCAAATATCTGCATATAATTGCCTTTATGTGATGGTACCGCTTCTACACACTTGCGGTTGTCAATATCCATTATCACCAGCTTACCTTCGTTTCCTGCCGGTTCTACACCATACTCGCCATTATCGGGCATCATGCCTTTGTCCAACTGTGCTTCCTGCACATCGGTGCGGTTTTTAACAAAGCTGCCCGCGGTCCCGTTAACAATAAACCCGGGCTGTTCCTCAGCTATCAGCAAGCCCGAGGTTAGGTAAACATTAAGCTGATTAGGATACTTCAGATGAAAATGGAAATAATCAGGAACTTCTGATCCCTCACGATAGATACCCGTGGTTTTTTCAAAAGATAACGGTCTTCCAAACAAAGCAATAGTGTTATCTACCAGGTGTGCACCTAAATCATACACCAGGCCGTTTGCGGGCACGTCTTTGGTTTCTTTAAAGGCTTTAACCCCTATCTGTGCTTTGTACCTGTCCATCCTGAAGATCACCTCCTGCAAAGTACCCAAACGGCCGCTTTCGATAACTTCTTTCACCGAAAGAAAACCACTGTCGTACCTCCGGTTCTGGTATATCATCACATGCTTTTGCAGCTCGCGGCCTTTATCAAACAAATACTTTACCTCCTCTGCTGTAGCAGCAGCAGGCTTTTCAATCAGCACATGCTTGCCGGCCTCCATGGCCTTAATGGCATGCTCCAGGTGCAGGTTGCTGGGTGTATTTACAATAACCAGTTCAATTTCATCGTCGTTTAATAAATCGTCTATTGAATTATAGCTGATGATATCCGGATAAATTTCCGCTGCCTTTTTCTGGCTGCGTTCTACTATCGCCTTCAACCTAAAATTGGGGTTGGTATGGATGAAAGGCGCATGAAAAATTCTACCGGACATGCCGTAGGCCATTAAACCGGTTACAATAGGTGCTGACATAATGGTAAAATTATCATTATTAATACACGCGGCAATAAATAATAAACAAAAAAGGGGAACAAGCAGCGCCCGTTCCCCTTTTCTCTCTTATTTAAATACCCGATTATTTCATCGATTTTTGGATGGCTTCTATTTTAGCCAGGTGTGCTTGTACCACGGGCAAGGTTTTGGTAGCAAATGCCATGAGTTCCTTGTCTTTGCAGTTTTTAGAACCGTCTTCAAGTAACGATACAGTTTTTTTATGGCCATCAACCATTGCGTCTACATAAGCTTTATCAAACTCTTTGCCTGATTTGCCTGCAAGCTCAGTAGCTTTTTTCTGGTGCTCTTCATCAGGTGCAACCGGTAATGTAATATTCTTGGTTTTAGCAATCGCCATCAGTTCTTCGTTTGCTTTACCGTGGTCCATTACCATCATGTTGGCAAATTCTTTTACTTGCGGGTTTGTTGCTTTTTCAGCTGCCAATTTGCCCAATGCAACTTCTGCAAGGCCGCCATTAGCTACGTCAGTAGCAAACTTAGCGTCCATTTCGTCAACTGCAATACCGGTAGCACCGGTAGTAGTTGTATCCTTAACCTGGTTAACGCTATCGGCACTTTCTTTACTGTCTTTTGCGGCATTGTTACATGCCTGGAACGACAAGGCTGCAAGCCCTATCATTGCCACTAAACTGATCTTTTTCATTTTGTAGGTTATGTATTTGTTTTTTAGTTAACACTTTTTCGCACAATTAGTTTTCGGGCGGCTTATTCTTGTTAAACAGCAGTATTGTTATAGCCAAAGTTTTGTTATTTTTGACACATATAAAATCAACATTATGAATTTTCCTGCCGAGTTAAAGTATACGAAAGATCACGAGTGGATTAGGGTTGAAGGCAACACTGCTACTATAGGAATTACCGAATTTGCTCAGGGCGAATTGGGTGACATTGTTTACATCGATATTAATACTGTTGGGCAGGATGTTGCCAAAGAGGCTGTTTTTGGCACCGTTGAGGCTGTAAAAACCGTATCTGACTTATTCATGCCGGTAAATGGTACAGTAGCTGAAATTAACCCGCTGTTAGATACTCAGCCAGAATTGGTAAACAGCGACCCTTACGGTGACGGCTGGATGGTAAAAATTACACTGAGTAACGTTGCCGAGGTTGAGGAGTTATTATCAGCAGACGATTATAAAGGCGTAATTGGCGTTTAATGACCGGAAAGCTTAAATATTACGGGCCCGCTATTTTGTGGGCCCTCTTTATTTTGATTATTTGCAGCCTGCCTATGGGCGGGATAGATAAGTCGCCAAGGTTTTTTCCCGGGTTTGATAAACTGGTGCATTGCGGATTGTTCTTTGTACTCGCCACGCTTTATTGCTTCGGCAGCATCAGGCGGTTTAAAACCCGGGGCTTGAGAATAGAGATAGCAATAAAGAACACCATTGTGCTGATTAGCTATGGTGCATTAATAGAAGTATTACAAATGTATATATTTACCTGGCGCACCGGCGATGCTACCGACTTGTTTGCCGACACTGTTGGTGCTTGCATGGGCATATTTGCCGTATTGGTAACTGCAACTGCATTAAATCATGAAAACAGCTAAAATTATACTGCTCGGCATACTTGCCACTGTTGTTGTTTCGTCATGCGGCATCTTTAAGAAAGATTGTGGTTGCCCGCATTTCGGCGCCCGTAAGCCTACCCAAAAAGTTTACAGATCGTAGACGATCATCTAAAAAAATCCCCCTAATCTTATTTGGATTTATTTTAAATAAGCTTACATTTGTGTACAAATTTACGCGAATGAATTTATCAGAACTTTCAGTAGGAGAAGCAGGTACAGTAAAAGAGTTTACTGACCTTGAAATGTCTGTTAAACTAATGGAAATGGGCTGCCTGCCCGGAGAAAAGATAACTGTAGCACGGGTAGCTCCACTTGGTGACCCTATTGCTATTCACGTTTCCGGCTATCAATTAAGTTTGCGCAAATTCGAAGCGTCAACAATAATTTTGCAGTAGTTCTTTTGGCCCATTGAAAGTTGATATAAGAGTAGCGCTCGTAGGCAATCCCAATACCGGTAAATCAACACTTTTTAACGCCCTAACGGGCCTTAACCAAAAAATAGGCAATTTCCCTGGCGTTACTGTTGATAAGAAAGTGGGCTTTTCTCAATTGCCTGATGGCCGCAAGGCCGAAATAGTAGATCTTCCCGGAACATACAGTCTTTATCCCAAAAGCCGCGACGAATCTATTGTATTTAGCGTTTTAGCTGATAAAGATTCGGAATTAACGCCTGACATGGTGGTCATCATCCTTGATGCTACCAATCTTAAACGTAACCTGCTGCTATATACGCAGGTAGCTGACCTTAAAATACCTGTAATAATCGCGCTTAACATGATGGATATGGCAAAGAAAGCTAATATCCAGATTGATATTAATCTACTGTCGGCAAGGCTTGGAGTGCCTGTTGTACCGGTTTCTGCACGTAAAAGCGAAGGCATAGATGAACTGAAAAAAGCAATCTCATATGTAAGCAAGTTTGCACTACAGGTAGATACTATTGATGTACGCGCGCTGGCACCAGCATTAATTGATGATATAGCTGAGGAGATAAATACAGACAACCCCTACTTTGCTTTGCAGCTGGCGCACCAGCACGAAACGCTGAAGTTTCTTAAACCGCAGCAGAGCGACCGGATAGAGGAACTGGAGAAAAAACATAATTTCCATTCGCAAAAAGCTCAGGCAACTGAAACCATAGCGCGGTACAACTACATCAACGATGTACTGTACGATACCGTTAAAACACCCGAAACAGCTCACGAAGAAAGCATAAGCAATAAAATAGACCGTGTACTCACACACAAAGTTTTCGGCTTTTTAATATTCATTGGGGTACTGCTGTTCATGTTCCAGTCCATCTTTGCGTGGTCGGCTTATCCCATGTCGCTCATCGAAGATCTATTTGTGTGGTTAGAAGGCATACTGCGGAACGTTTTACCAGCAGGCCCGGTAGCGGATTTGCTTATAGACGGTGTAGTTGCCGGTTTAAGCGGAGTACTGGTATTTATTCCCCAGATAGCTATACTGTTTGCATTTATCTCTATCCTTGAGGACACCGGCTATATGGCCCGCGTAACGTTCATGATGGATAAGATCATGCGTAAGGTAGGCCTTAATGGCAAATCTGTTGTGCCGTTAATAGGAGGCTTTGCCTGTGCGGTGCCTTCTATTATGAGTACGCGTACAATAGAGAACTGGAAAGACAGGATGATAACCATAATGGTTACGCCGCTTATAACCTGCTCGGCACGCTTGCCAGTTTACGTATTGCTGATATCTCTTGTAGTGCCAAACCGAAACATTTGGTGGTTGTTTAACTTACAAGGGCTTGCGCTAACAGGCATGTACCTGCTCAGCCTGGTATCGGCTATAGTAGTAGCATTTGTAATGAAGTATATTTTAAAAGCGCGTGAGCGTGGATACTTTATTATGGAGCTGCCCGTGTATCGTATGCCGCGGTGGAACAACGTGTTGCTTTCTATGTACGATCGTGCTAAGACCTTTGTGCTAGAAGCCGGCAAAGTTATAATTGCAGTATCTGTTATCCTTTGGGTATTATCTTCTTACGGACCGGGCGACCGCTTCCAAAAGATTGAACAAAAGTACAGCGCGCCCAAATATACCGGCAACGTGAAACCTGACGAACTGAACCGGATTATCTCATCAGAAAAACTCGAAAACTCTTATGCCGGCGTATTAGGGCATGCAATAGAGCCGGCAATAAAGCCGCTTGGCTTCGACTGGAAAATAGGCATATCGCTAATTACATCATTTGCGGCACGCGAGGTTTTCGTAGGAACAATGGCTACCATTTACAGTGTGGAAGGTGATGCCGACCGAATAGATTCTGTACAGGACAAAATGCGGAACGCCCGTAATCCGCAAACAGGCAAACCGGTGTTTACAATGGCAGTAGCGTTCTCCCTGATGATGTTTTATGCTTTTGCCATGCAATGTGCCAGCACAGTTGCCGTGGTTTACCGCGAAACAAAAAACTGGCGCTGGCCGGCCGCACAGTTCCTGTACATGACCGTATTGGCTTATGGGGCTGCATTTTTGGTATATACCCTTCTAAAATAACGCAGGGCTTTTGTCTGTAAGCTATTCTAATTATCTTTGATACTGAGGTAGACATTGGATAAAGTAAAAGTTCTGGAAAAGTATCTTCCACCGGATGCGGCCCCTCTTATTGGCCGCTGGATAGATTACTTTAAATGTGAGTTTAAGATCTCCCGTAACCGTAACAGCAAATTTGGCGATTACCGTGCACCTTACGGTGGTAAGGGTCACCGCATATCTGTAAATTATGATCTTAATCCCTACGCTTTCCTGGTAACAACTGTACACGAGTTTGCGCATTTGCATACCTGGAACGAGCATAAGCAAAAAGCAAAGCCACACGGCACCGAATGGAAAAGCAACTTTAAGCGGATGATGCAGCCTTTTTTTGAAAAGGATGTCTTCCCAGCCGATATTAAGCAAGCGATCACAAGTTACCTTAACAATCCGGCTGCGTCCAGCTGTTCAGACCTTACACTTTATCGCTCCTTAAGAAAATACGACGCTCCGAAGGAAGATGTACATACCGTAGAAAAGCTGCGGGTAAATGCCGTTTTCAAGTTGAAGGACGGCAGGGTATTTCGCAAGGGAGAAAAGCTGCGCAAACGGTTTAAATGCGTAGAGGTAAGCAGCAAGCGGGTATACCTGTTCAGCCCTGTTGCCGAGGTGGAATTAATTGATGGTTAAAGCGCCTAAAGTGGCCCTGGTCTTAAAAACTGAGTAACCTGGCCATAAACTCTTCCAACCGGGCCTTTGCCAGGAATTGATCTTCCAGTGCCTTGTTCATAGGGATAGGCGTGTCAAGACTTCCGCAGCGCATAACAGGAGCGTCAAGATATTTAAACAAGTGCTCACCGATGTAAGCAGCTAATTCACCACCGAACCCGCTGGTGAGTGTGTCTTCATGCAATATCAGCACTTTGGATGTCTTCATTACTGTTTTTTCAACCGCCTCTTTGTCCCACGGCTGCAAGCTCCGCAGATCCAATATCTCTATAGATTGTTCCGGATGATTGTCTGCATACTCCATAGCCCAGTGCACGCCAAGTCCGTAGGTGATAATACTGGCTTTAGTGCCCTTCCTTACAATATTGGCCTTACCTATCTCCACATAGTGATCATCGTCCGGAACATTGCCGGTAGTACTACGGTACAGATATTTATGTTCAAAATACATAACCGGGTTAGGATCTTCAATAGCCGACATAAGCAGCCCTTTGGCATCATCAGGAAATGCCGGGTATACCACTTTTAATCCGGGAGTTTTAGTAAACCAGGCTTCGTTGGATTGCGAATGAAACGGCCCTGCACCAGTGCCCGCCCCGGTAGGCATACGTATTACCACGTCTACATGCTGCCCCCAGCGATAGTATGTCTTTGCCAGATTGTTTACTACCTGATTAAACCCACTGCTTACAAAATCGGCAAACTGCATTTCAACCACGGCCTTATAGCCATTTAGCGCAAGCCCCATGGCAGCACCTACAATACCCGACTCGCAGATTGGCGTATTGCGTACCCGCTCTTTTCCAAACTCTTCAACAAAGCCCTGAGTGATTTTAAATGCGCCACCATACTCAGCAATGTCCTGCCCCATAATTACCAGGTTGCTGTATTTCCGCATACTTTGCCTTAGTCCATCACTAATAGCGTCTATGTACCTTTTACCTGATAGTACCTCATACGGCTTAGGTTCCGGTTTGTGATACGTACGATAAACTGAGTTCAGCTCCGTTTGAGCATGGGGTACAATATCAGGCTCGTTAAAAACCTTTTCTATCTCAATATCTATCAATTTTGTGAACTCCTCACGCAGGTAAGGCACCCATTCCTTACGGAGTACCTGTTCATCCAGCAGGTATTGCTCAAAATTATCCAGCGGATCATGTTGCCGCCACTCTTCAAACAAGTGCTGGGGTACATACTTGGTTCCGGATGCCTCTTCATGCCCGCGCATCCTGAAGGTCATACACTCCAGCAACGCCGGCCGCGGCTTCCGGCGCATATCCTGCGCCAGTTCGTTCACAGTATCATAAACTTCCAATATGTTGTTACCGTTAATTCGTCGTCCCTCTATGCCATAACCAATTGCCCGGTCTGCTAACGCTTCACACCGATATTGCTCGTTAGTAGGGGTAGATAGTGCATAGCCGTTGTTTTCTACGAGAAAAATGACGGGCAGATCCCACACCGCTGCGATATTAAGTGCTTCGTGGAAATCACCTTCGCTGGTGGCACCTTCTCCGGTGTATACCAATGTCACTTTCTGCTGCCCGCTAAGTTTATCAGCCAGTGCTATACCGTCAGCTAAGGCAAGTTGCGGCCCCAAATGCGAGATCATCCCGACTATCTTATACTCCTGGGTGCCAAAATGAAAAGACCGATCGCGGCCCCGTGTAAAGCCGGACATCTTGCCCTGCCACTGTGCCATTAAACGTGATATAGGGATATTTCGGGCGGTAAATACGCCCAAGTTGCGGTGCATGGGCAGGATGTATTCATCAGGCTGCATGGCCAGCGTACTGCCTACAGCAATAGCTTCCTGCCCAATACCCGAGAACCATTTGGATATGCGGCCCTGGCGCAGCAGGATCAGCATCTTCTCTTCGACCAAACGCGGCAATAATAGTTTCTTGTAAAACGTTATTAAACCGTCATTATCGATATTTTTACGGTCGAAAATCATACCCCTAATCTAAGAAGTTTTTAAAACTTTGTATGTTTGAACATTCCTATTTACTATGAAGCAATTGTACGTTATCCTGCTGGTATTATTTGTTGGCTCGGGCCTTGTTGCATTCTCGCCTGACAGCTTTCTGCTCCCTGAGAACTTTTACCTGCATAAAGGCGATAAATTAAGCGTGCACCTGCTTAGCGGTGACGACTTTACCAAAGAAGGCGAGGACCGCTACAATTCCAAAAAGACGATCAAATTTAATATATACGACGGCTCTAAACCTACCGACTTGCTAAAAGTTGCTAAAGACAGCGCTGCCCCGGTACTTAGCTATACTCCTGCAAACAACGGGCTGGTACTTATCGGCATGACGCTTAAACCCGAAGTGAACGAATTACCTCACGAGGACTTTGTGGCTTACCTGCAAAAGCAGGGGTACGATAACCTTGCCGATAAAATAAAAGATGATACTCGCCTTAACCTGGTTGAAAAATACCGCTATTTCCTGAAGACGCTGGTTAGTGTTGATAACGGCGGCGGCAGTAATTACAACAAAGTTACCGGCGATGAACTGGAAATTGTGCTTAAACAAAACCCCTACAAGAAAAGCTACGGCGACGATATTACAGCTGTTGTAAACTTCCAGGGGAAACCGCTTAAGGAAGGCAATGTGAGCCTTTACATAAAATCGGCATCAGGTAATGTGCACAAGGATTTGTTTAAAACAGATGCCGATGGTGTATTTAACTTTACCCCGAGCCGGGATGGTATTTACATGATCCGCTGCGTACAGATAGCCCCTTCTAAAACAAACGATGCCGATTTTGATACCTGGTGCGCAACTTACTCCTTTGCATTCAGCAACCGCGACGAGCTACCAAATACCTACAAAGAGTTTGGCTTTGGCGATAAGCACTAAAGCAGGTTAAGCATATCCATGTTAAACCTTGGCTTAATGCTATAACGTAATTGCACAAGGCCAGTGTTGTACGTTTGCTGGCTGATAAGTTCCAGGTCAAGCTTTTGCTCAAGGTTGCCGAACAGTGGCTTTCCCGACCCAAGTATCACGGGATGAACGGACAGCAAAACTTCTGCAACCAGGTTCTTTTTTATAAAGGCCGAGAGTAAACTGGCCCCGCCAAACATCCAGATGCTTTTACCTGCCTCATTAAGGATGCCATCAATCGCATGATCGAAATTAGTTGATGGGATAACCTCAACATCTTCGTTTTTTCCCGGGGTTAGCGTGTCCGAGAACACATACATCTTTTTACCCGGGAAGCTATAATCTTCTGCTTTAATCAGTTCGTAGCTTTTGCGGCCGATGAAAATCGCATCCGTTTCTTCAAAGAAAGCGGCCATTCCATAATCTTGGTCGGTTAGGCACCAATCGTACTCACCGTTAGGGCCTTCAATAAATCCGTCGAGTGTAACGGCTACGTTCAGTATGATCTTTCGCATTTAAACTTCTTTGTCTGCCTGGTTACGCTCTGCCCATTGCTGGCTGAACGATTTTTCTGCCACCTGCGGCATCTCACGGAAATGCCCCCACGATTTCTTAAAGAACGTCCGCATCATCCAGTTCTTTGTTTTGCCTTTAAAGAAGTCGGTAAGGCTGCGTTTCAGCATACCTTTTTTCCAAAGTGCCCAGCCCCACTTTTCTTTTTTGGGCACTATGCCTTCGTTAACCGCGTCGCGCCTGTTCAGCAGCAACATTTTATGTATGTCTATTTTCACCGGGCATACTTCGGTGCACTTACCGCAAAGGCTGGAGGCGTAGCTCAAATGTTTAAACTCTTCCATACCCTTCATGTGCGGGGTTATTACAGATCCTATCGGCCCGCTGTAAGTAGTATCATAAGTATGGCCCCCAATGTTCTTATATACCGGGCATACGTTAAGGCACGCCCCGCAGCGTATACAGTACAAGCCTTGCCGCTGTTCCTTTTGGGCAAGCAAATTGGTACGGCCATTATCCAGCAGCACAACATACATCTCGTCGGGCCCGTCAGTTTCGTTGGGTTGGCGCGGGCCGCTCAGGATGGTGTTGTAAACGGTTAAGTTCTGCCCCGTACCATGGGTAGCCAGCATTGGCCAAAACAAATCAAGGTCGGTTATAGATGGTATCAGTTTTTCTATCCCAACAACAGCGATATGGATTTTAGGGAACGAAGTAGTCAGCCGGGCATTACCTTCGTTCTCGCTAATGGCTATACTGCCGGTATCGGCAATTAAAAAGTTGGCGCCCGTTATCCCTACGTCTGCGCTCAGGTACTTGTCGCGCAGCAGTTCGCGCGCTTTTTGGGTGAGTTGTTCGGGCGTGGAGTCTATCGGGGTTCCAAATCGTTCGTTAAACAGCTTTGCTATATCCTCTTTGGAGAGGTGCATTGCCGGGGTAACAATATGGTAAGGCGGCTGCCCAAGCAGCTGCACTATGTATTCGCCCAGGTCGCTTTCTACCGACTCAACCTGGTTTTGTTCTAAAAACTCGTTCAGGTGTATCTCCTCCGTCGCCATCGACTTGGATTTGATAACCGTTTTTGCGCCGGCTTTTTGGATAATGTTAAGTATCTCGCGGTTTGCTTCTTCAGCATCGTTTGCCCATATCACCTTGCCGCCGCGCTTCTGAAAGTTGGCTTCAAACTCGGGCAAAAACTTGTCCAGGTTCTCCATCACCTTCCACTTTATGGCATGGCCTTTCTTTTTAGAATGGTCCAGGTTTATCATCCTGGCAAGGCCGCGGGTAACAGCAGTATCGTATTTATCAATGTTGTAATTGATAATACGCCGGTGGTCCATCTCAAAGGCTTTCTCCTCCGATGCTACCAAAAACTCCTCTGCGGTACTGCCCATATATGCGAAAGTAATTAAACGCCAGTTAGTTTTTAATAAGTGTTGAAAATAACGCTTTAATCATCGCTTTTTTGACAAGCAAAACAGATCGGCAGCATAGCGGCGGATGATGTATCTGTTTACCGCTATTAACAAAAAAGGCGCCTGTTAAAAGCGCCCGGGTATTTATGATTCAAGATAAATATCAAGCAGCCCTTCGGGCAGGTCCACATAAAACTCTTCCCCTTCAACATCAATGCCTTTTATGATCTCCACATTAAGCGGAAACAACACTTCTTTTCCCTTGAACTGAACAGCTGCAATTAGCTGTTGCGGGTACTCCATAATATCTGTTACCTCGCCAAGTTCTCCGTGTGTTTCATCTACTGCCAAAAAGCCTTTCAGGTCCTTTAGCGTAAACTCTTCTTTCTTCTTTTTAGGCTTTTGCTTGTTAGATACGTAAACATCTTTTTTTACCAATACCGATGCCTTTTCAACTGTGTCTATATCCTCCAGTTGTAAATAGGCCTGGCTTTTTTGCAGATATTTAATTGAGCTTACAAAATAAGGAACCAGTTTACCGGCAACGTCAATAAAAACAGAAGTAAGTTTAATCTTTTCAGTATCCTCAAAATCAACATAAAAAACCATTTCACCTTTTAGGCCCTTGGTCTTCAGTATCGTCCCTATTTTAAAATGCTCAGTGGTATTGCTCATGCGTATTGTTTTTAAACAACAATGGCGAAGACTGTTAGGTGCTTCGCCATTGGGTAGATTTTAGATTCAAGTTAAGATAACCAAATCTAATATTGTTCTTGACTCAAATAATCAATATTATTCAGCGCTTTCTGCCTCAGTTTCAGTAGCAGCTGCTTCTTCAGCAGGAGCTTCTTCTTCAGCAACAGGAGCGTTCTTAGCAGCTATTGCAGCAGCCCTGTCTTCTTTCTTTTTAGCTTCTGCAGCTAAAGCAGCTTTGCGGGCTTCTTCTTTTGCAGATGTAAGGCCGGTTTTCTTACCAGTGATCTTACCTTGTTTTTGCTCGGTCCATTCAGCAAATTTAGCATCTGCCTGCTCCTGGGTTAAAGCACCTTTAGTAACACCACCCTGTAAGTGTTTTTTGTATAATACCCCTTTGTAAGAAAGTATTGCACGACAGGTGTCAGTTGGCTGCGCGCCATTGTTCACCCACTCGAAGGTTTTGTCAAAATTAATTTCGATAGTAGCAGGGTTGGTGTTTGGGTTGTATGAACCTACACGCTCGATAAAACGGCCGTCGCGTGGTGCGCGGGCGTCTGCCACTACAATGTAGTAAAAAGGCTTACCTTTTTTACCGTGTCTTTGCAGTCTGATCTTAGTTGCCATTCTTTTATTTTATGTATTCAACATTGTCCCCGGAGTTCTTTCTGCGGGGACGCAAAGGTAATCATATTTATTAAAAATTAAAACCCTTACTATTAATACTTTGATTGTACTTTTACAGATAGCGTAATTTGTTAAACTCCCCACAAACAATTACCTTAACAAGTTATTAATTTAGATATACTAAACCCGCAATGGTATGGAGCAGCTTACTTTACCGGTAATAAGCGAATGCGTTGTTGCTTACGATCTTGATAAGCAACAACACCTTACTATTGGGCCATACCTGGGAGAACTTGCAGGGTTTAAGCAAGGCACCTCAATAAGCGTACAGGATTTCTGGTTACAGCTGGTACACCCGGCAGATCTGGAAAGGGTTAACGCCTCTTATCAGCAGATAACCATTAACAATAGCCTTGATATCAGCTATCGCCTTGTGCATGGCAATACCGGAGAAACGCGTTATATAAGCGAAAGACGAAACATGTACTACGACGGTGCAACTGGCAGCCGCATAGTAATGAGTATAATAAACGAGCATACGGGCGATGCATCTTTGTCGGTTGCAGGGCAAACCGAAGAGGATGCGCTTAAACGCGAACAGTTCCTGCTATCGCTCATCAACTCCCAAACCAACTTTTTGATACGGCTAGACAACAAAGGCCATTTCACCTTTGTAAACAGGCGCTACTGCCAGGTATTCGGGTACTGCTCTGAGGAACTTTTAGGCCAGCACTTTTCCATTAATACCGCACCAGAAGATATGGAACGCTGCCAGCGGGCCTTTGAGCGTTGCCTTGCCCAACCCGGCGAGTTGATAACGCTTATACGCAGCAAGCTGGATAAAACCGGTGCCAGGCATCCGTCTGAATGGGAGTTTATTGCAGTAACAAACCAAAATGGCGAGGTTACCGAGATACAAGGCGTGGGGCAGGACATTAGCCAGCGGGTAGAAATGGAAGAACAGGCAGCGCAGGCAGCTACCCGGCTGGAAAACTTTATTGAAAGCGTTACAGATGGCTTTTTTATAGTTGATAAGGACTGGCGGTTCATCAGAACAAACCCGGCGTTTGAAGAATTGATGCACACAGGCAGGCACAATATAATAGGTGGCGTATTATGGGACGTATTCCCCTTTTTTGTAAATACAGAATTTGAAAGTGCTTACCGCAAAGCGGCCGAAAACCTGCAGACAGTGCACTTTAGTACTTACTTTACGCCATTAAAAAAATGGTTGCGGTCTACAATATATGCTTCTACAGATGGGCTTACCGTTTTCATACGGGATATAACTACACAGCGTACAACAGAAGAAGAGCTAAACCGAGCACGGAGGAACCTGGAGTCGCTGATCAACAATATTGATGACCTGATATGGTCTATAGATACCTCCGGGTGCTACATCTATACCAATAACGCATTTAAAAATAATCTCGAAAAAGCAACCGGGCAAAGGCCTGCCGACGGGCAGAAAGTTAGCTATTATGGCTACCCCGGTGCTATAGCCGAACAGTGGAAGGGCTATTACGCCAGGGCATTCAATGGCGACCGCTTTGATGTTGTAAACAATGCGATTGACCCGGAAAGCGGGAACGATGTTTATTATGAGATAAATTTCAGCCCCATTTTTAATGACGAAGGATTAATAGCAGGCGTAGGTTGTTTTGCACACGATATTACTCAACGGCTGGAGTACGAGAACGAGATAATACTCCAAAATGAGCGTTTAAAACAAATTGCCAACCTAAGCTCGCATGAACTGAGGCGGCCCGTTGCCAGCATGCTGGGTTTACTAAGCCTGATTGACCTTAACCGGTTTGACAATCCCGAGAACGAGCAAACCATACGTTACCTTGTAGATGTAGGTAAAGAAATAGACAAAGTGATACGCCTGATTGTTGATAATACTTTCACCGACAAACTGGTCTAAATCAGCCGAAATTTTTTCGATTTTGTGTAACAATTACACTAGCCGGCTATCTTATAATCGCTATATAGCCAAGGTCTCATAAAGCTATAAGTTTTTGTGAGGAGCCCGCACCTTAAGGGCCCCGTTAAAATCAAATTACTTTCAAAATGTCTGATTCTATCCTCCAATTCTGGTGGGTGCTGCCGCTTGTTGCCGCCCTCCTGGCGTACAAATTTGTACTGCAAGTTTTTTTTGGTATGATCATCGTTCCTGATGACCGCATTGGTTTGGTTGTTAAAAAATTTACGCTCTATGGCGATAAGCGGCTGCCCGACGGCCGCATTATAGCCATACAGGGCGAGGCCGGTATGCAGGCAAAACCCCTTGCCCCGGGTTTGTACTGGCGCTTATGGCCATGGCAATACACCATTACCATGGAGCACTTTACAGTTATTCCGCAAGACAAACTGGGCCTGGTAAAAGCTAAAGACGGCGCACCTATGGATACCGGCCGTGTGTTAGGCAAACCAGTAGCGTGCGATAAGTTTCAGGATGCGCAGGCGTTCCTGGAAAACAATGGCCAAAAAGGCCCCCAGGCAGCTTTCCTTACACCAGGTAGCTATCGTATCAACACCTTTTTGTTCGAAATAGAAATGGTGCCTATCACCCGTATACAGGAAAATAAGGTAGGTATTGTAACCACGCTTGACGGCGAGCCGCTTGACAAAGGTGAAATTGCCGGCGGATCTGTTGCCGGTCACCGTAACTACCAGGACCCGATGGCGTTCATTCAATCTGGCGGTAAAAAAGGCCTGCAGGAAGATGTTATACTGGCAGGTACCTATTACCTTAACCCGTGGTTTGCTATTGTTGAACAGGTGGAAATGATACACATCCATATTGGTTATGTAGGCGTAGTAAACTCCTTTGTAGGTCCGGAAGGCACTGATACCAGCGGCATAGGCTTTACTCATGGTAACATTGTAAAGAAATTTTAAAAAGGCGTGTGGGACGAGCCCCTGGACCCCGGCAAGCACCCGGTAAACATTTACACCCATACGGTAGAGATTGTACCAACCACCAACATAGTGCTTAACTGGGCCAACAGCCGAACCGAGTCGCATGAGCTGGATAAGAACCTGTGTACCATCAGTGTACGTTCATCAGATGGTTTTACCTTTAATTTGGACGTGTCACAGATCATCCACATACCGCGTAACGAAGCGCCGAAAGTTATCGCGAGGTTTGGTAACATGAAAAATCTGGTATCGCAGGTGCTTGAGCCTACCATTGCCAACTATTTCCGTAACTCGGCACAAAAGAGCGGTGTGATAGAGTTCCTCACCAACCGTTCACAAAGACAGGAAGATGCCCGTGCACAGATAGGCAAAGTACTGGCCGACTATAACGTTGAGGGCGTGGACACGCTGATTGGCGATATTGTGCCACCGGAAGCTTTAATGCGCACTTTGACAGACCGTAAGATAGCCGAGCAGGAACGTGTTACCTACGAGATACAAAAAAGCGCACAGATAGAACGTAAAGAGTTTGAAAGCGCTAAGGCAGGTGCCGATATGCAGCCGGAGGTTGTAAAATCTACCCGCCAGGTAGAAATAAACACCCAGATGGCGGCTTCAAAAGTGGCTGCAGCGAAGGGTGACGCGGAATCGCGCATTATTAATGCTAAGGCAGATGCGGAAAATAAAACCATTATCGCCAAAGCGGATGCGGAGGCCAAAACTATCAACGCGAAAGCCGATGCCGCAGCAACCGAAGTAAACGGTAACGCGGAAGCCGGTAAGATTAAAGCCGTAGGTTTGGCAGAAGCTGAAGTGACTAAGCAAAAAACCGAAGCGATGGGTACCGAGCAATATGCCATAGTACGCGTAGCCGAAGCGCTTGCCAGCAACGGCGTAAAACTGGTACCGGAAATTCTGGTGAGCGGCAAAGACGGCGGCAGCGGTGGTATGATAGATGCCCTTATAGGCAACGAGATGCTGAAGAAACTACAGCGCGAAAGCGAAGCTAAAAAGCCGGAAGCCATCTAACCACTATTTACAGAAAGCAAAAAGAGCGGCTGACCACATGGGATCAGCCGCTCTTTTTTAGTCCTCAACCAGGCCTAAATTATACCTGTAGTTTATACTATTACTTGCAAATAAAATTTAAAATAGCCTGTTTTTTACGTGTGGTTTTTGAAGGTTCCCGCATCAAAATCAAGGCAAAAACCGCCAAATTGATGCGTTTAGAAGCCTTTTATTGCTGGTAACTTAAAAGTGTTCAAAATGCCCGCGGCACAAAAAAACGTGAACACTTTTGAACACCCGCGCTAAATGGACAGTATCTCTACGATCTTTAAAAAGTTAGCGTTTATCTCTACGTTGTGCTTGCAGGCATGCTCAAACGGTGTGTAAGAAATCTCGTTATGTACGATGCCTATCATCTCATTACGGTGCCCGTCGCGCAGCGCCTCTACTGCTGCTACACCTATACGGCTGGCCAATACGCGGTCCATACAGGTAGGTTTGCCCCCACGTTGTATGTGCCCCAGTATAGATACGCGAGTATCGTAGTTCGGGAACTTTTCTTTCACCTGATGGCCAATCTCAAAAGCATTGCCGGCTTCCTCGCCTTCTGCTACGATAACAATTTTAGATGACTTATCCTTACGGCCGTTCTCCAGCTTGTCCATCAACGCGTCAAGATCACGCTTAGTCTCAGGGATCATAATAGCCTCAGCACCAGATGCGATACCAGTACGCAGCGCAATTAAACCACAGTCGCGGCCCATAACCTCTACAATAAACACACGGTCGTGAGACTCAGCAGTATCGCGTATTTTATCTACGGCGTCTATAACGGTGTTTATAGCAGTGTCGTAACCAATGGTAAAATCGGTTCCGTAAAGGTCATTATCAATGGTACCGGGTAAACCTACAACAGGCACATCAAACTCATTGCCGAATATGCGCGCACCGGTAAATGTACCATCACCACCAATAGCAACAAGTCCGTCAATTTCGTTACGCTTTAGCTGATCGTAAGCTAACCTGCGGCCTTCCGGTGTACGGAATTGCTCACTGCGTGCGGTCTTCAATATGGTGCCACCACGCTGTATAATGTTAGCAACAGATTTAACGTCCATTGGTATGAACTCACCATTTATCATGCCTTCATATCCTCGGCGAATACCAATAACTTCAATATTATAGTATTGCGCAGAACGTACCACTGCCCTTATGGCAGCATTCATTCCGGGTGCATCGCCTCCTGAAGTAAAAAGTCCTATTTTTTTGATTTGCGTCATTTGCTGGGGAAAACGCTCAATAGCTTATAAATGATTAATTTACCTAACCCTTAAACGCCATTAATCAGCATAGCTGTATACTATGCAGCGTTTAAAAGTCGCGCAAATTTACATTTTTTTGTCAAACCTGACCTGTAGAATTGAGATTGCTTTGAGATTAACTGTTACTCGTACAGATTATTTGGCAGCATTGTAAGCTTTGAGGCCGCTATCTAAAAATTTTAAATAGTTATCCACGCTATAATTTGCCCCCTGAGCCGGGACTAAGACAGTTCCGTTTCCATCCATTATTACATAATTAGGTTGCGAGTTGGAATTAAATCTTGATGCTTCCATATCGCTCCATTTAGCTCCAATGGTTGTGATTTTCTTTCCACTATAACTTGATACAAATACATCCTCAGGAGCAAGATCGGCTTTGTCATCAACAAACAGCTGAAGCAAAATAAAGTCGTTTTTTATCTTCTTAAAAACCTCTTTATCAGACCATACATCTGCCTCCATTTTGCGACAATTCACGCAAACAAAACCTGTAAAGTCAATCAATATTGGCTTGTGTAATTCCTTAGAAACTTGTAACGCCTGGTCGTAATCATACCACGGATCAAGCCCTCTGATTTTGTTGCTGATATAGTTACTGGCATATTTACGCTCTTTTATGCTAGACGTCACCGCAGTGCTCCCACTTGAGGTAGCCCCTGAATCAGGTAATTGGGATAAATTGAAGTCCTGCGTTCCCTCGGGAGGCAGAAAAGCGCTTATAGATTTTAAAGGCGCTCCCCAAAGGCCTGGGACCATGTAAACAACAAACGCAAAAACTATTATAGAAAAAAACAGCCGTGGTATTGTTACATATGGCACCTCACTATCGTGCGAGAACTTTAGCTTTCCTAAAATATATAAGCCGAGCAGCACACCTATAGTTATCCATAAGGATAAAAATATTTCACGATGAAAAAGATTCCAGTGGTAAGCCAGATCTACGTTAGATAAAAATTTCAGTGCAAATGCCAGTTCTAAAAAACCAAGTACGACCTTAACACTGTTTAACCATCCACCAGATTTTGGCAGGCTCTTTAACATGGATGGAAAAAGGGCAAAAATGGTAAACGGCAAAGCTAAAGCAAAAGAAAACCCGAACATACCTATTGCTGGGGCAAGACGATGTCCTTTAGATGCCGCTTCGACAAGCAATGTGCCTATGATAGGGCCTGTACACGAAAATGATACCACCACAAGTGTGGCGGCCATAAAAAATATTCCGGCTAAGCCACCTTTGTCAGAATTTTGGTCGAGCTTGTTGGCTAGCGAACTAGGCAACGTAATTTCGAAAGCACCAAGGAACGATATAGCAAATACCACCAGCAGTAAAAAGAAAAAGATGTTGAACACCCCATTACTTGCCAGCGCATTAAGCGCATCTGATCCGAACAACAAAGTAATAATTAAGCCGAGGGCGACATAAATTATAATTATCGACAAGCCATAAATCACTGAATGCGCAATTCCTTTTGCTCGGTTACCGGCTTTCTTGGTAAAAAAGCTAACTGTTAGTGGCAATAAAGGATAAATACAAGGCATTATAATAGCTGCAAGCCCACCTAAAAATCCTTCGAGAAATATCTGCCATAGTGATTTTGGAACCTCCTTAGATGTTCCCGCTACAGTTTTCAAAGACTTCTCAATAGATGGTGCCTTTACTGTTGCGATAGAGTCAGCTGCTTTCTTTCGAATGGCAATACTATCAGCTGCGGTTGGTATATCAGTAAAGTTAAGACCGGCAGTATCAGCTGCTTTTTGCTGAGCAGATACCGCGTTTGGGATAAATGCCCCAAGTAAAATTATTACCGATAGAAATAATAATGCTTTACGCAAAAGGTTGCGGCTGTCGTGTGCCTTCATCAAAGTATGCTAAATGTTATTTACCTAAAGGAATGGAGAATTCTACCTCTTCCGGCGGAAGGCACTTAGAATTATTGCAAACCATGTACTCCAACTTACCTTTTACAGCAGCGGCCTTTGCAGATTTCAATTTTACCTTTTGCTGGAATACTACGGAGTTCTCAAAATAACCAACATTCATCCCGAATACTTTCTCAAATTTAGATATAGGAGCTGGCTCAATAGTTTTACCTATTGGTGTGTATTCTTTAGAAGGACTGAAAGTGAAACTGGTTTTCACCGGTCCACCATCCTTAACCGTTTGGGAGTAGATATGCCAATCTTTATCAATCGTCGCTTTCAGATATACCACAGCTTCAGTTGCGCTAACCTTCTTGGCCGCATAAGACCACCTAACCGGATTTTCAATCTGTGCTTTAGCTCCAAATGCCATTAGAACGGCTACAACCGCTAACAATAATTTCTTCATTTGTCTTTATTTAAAAATTCTATCTCTTTTAAGTTATAAAGCTTCTCTTCACCGTTGCTTAGTACAACCAATTGCCCTATAACCGTTGCTCCGGTTATCTCGCCGGTAAAAACCTGGTTGTTTGACCTGAATAGATGCTCTTCGTTTAAACGGTACAAGCAAGCCAAATACTTTTCCCTTATAAAAGTTAAGTTTCCGGCTTTCAGTTTAAGGTACCAGCCCTCTATATGGCTGCAAATTTGCGATAATATCTGCTGCAATTCATAATCCCTTTGTAATATCTGGCGAATGGAAACTGGAGCGCCTGACTCGACAGGAAAGTTATCCTGGTTAACATTTATGCCAATGCCAATTACCGAACTCTTGATTTGTCCGCCTTGTATCATATTTTCAATCAGCATTCCGCCTAGTTTCCTGTCGCCAAAGTAAATATCATTTGGCCATTTTATCTTTAATCTGTCACGCAACAGGGGGTATAAAGCGTCATAAACACCTAAGCTAATTGCTCTTGTAAGGTCAAACTGTTGTTGTGGAGATATAAAAGAGGGTTTAAGCAATAAGCTAAAGGTGAGATTTTTGCCAGGCTGAGCATGCCAAACGTTATTTTGCTGCCCGCGGCCAGCAAACTGGGTCTCTGCCATAATGACTGTCCCCTCGGGTACTGGCTTGGAATTTGACAGCATATCTTTTAGGTAATTGTTGGTAGAGTCAACTTCTTTAAGTGACACTAAATTTTGTCCAACAAATAATCCTGAAAATATGTTATTTTGCAACGTATAATAAATTAAAAACCGAAATCGTTCAAAACTAAATCTTTTTGATGGTAAAAAGTAAAGTGATAAATGAATCCACTTACATATCTGAATTGGCTATACATGGCATGCAGGAAAAAAAGGGGAACGAACTCGTAAGGCTTGACCTGCGAAATATTAAAAGCTCGGTGGCAGATTATTTTGTGATTTGCCATGCCGATTCTGCCACACAAGTTAAAGCAATTGCAAACAGCGTAGAAGACGAGATCTTTAAAGCTATACAAACAGAACCATGGCGCAAAGAAGGCCTGGAGTACGGCGAGTGGATATTGCTGGATTATGTTGACGTGGTAGTACACATCTTCAGGACCGATAAACGTGAGTATTATGGTGTTGAAGACCTTTGGGGTGATGCTGAAATTAAAAGCTTCAAAAGCGCTTAATAAGCTCGTAAATATATATACCTCTAAAATTATTGATTGACTGAATGAGCTTATATCGAAATGAAAGATAAAGACACTAAGGCCGACGGCCAAAAACCTATACGGAAAATCTCCAACAAAAAGATCAGTCCGAAACCTCCGAAATTTAATTTGATGTGGCTATATGCCATTGCTATTTTAGGCTTACTTGTTGTACCAACTTTACTAGGCGGAAATAGCGGTAAACCTATCGACTTTCAGCGGTTCAGCAACGACATGCTGAAAAAGCATGACGTTGCTAAACTAATAGCTTACAAAAACGGCGACCTTGTAGTAGCAGAAGTTTACATTAAAAAAGACAGCCTAAACAAGCCGGAATACGCCGACGCTAACAAGAACCAGCGTGGCTTAAGTATGGCATCAGACGGTCCTCAGTATTACTTTACAGATGCTTCTTACGAAAGCCTTAAACAGTCAATCACTAATGCTGAAAAAGACGTTCCGGATGCGTTGAAAACGCCTATCCAGTACGAGCAAGGTAAAGAAAACCTGTTGAGTAACTGGCTGGTACAATGCATTATAATGGCCGTATTGCTGGTTGGCGTTTGGTTGTTTATTATGCGCAGAATGGGCAGCGGTGGTGGTGGCGGCCCGGGCGGCCAGATATTTAATATCGGTAAATCTAAAGCTACCCTTTTTGATAAAGAAGCGCAAGTATCTGTGACCTTTAACGATGTTGCCGGCCTGGAAGAAGCCAAACAAGAGGTAATGGAAATTGTCGACTTCCTTAAAAATCCTAAGAAATACACCAATCTGGGTGGTAAAATTCCAAAAGGCGCCTTGCTGGTAGGTTCTCCGGGTACAGGTAAAACGTTGCTTGCTAAAGCTGTAGCAGGCGAAGCACAGGTACCATTCTTCTCACTGTCCGGTTCTGATTTTGTGGAGATGTTTGTTGGTGTGGGTGCTTCTCGTGTGCGTGACTTATTCCGCCAGGCTAAAGATAAGGCACCATGTATCATCTTTATAGATGAGATTGATGCTATCGGTCGCGCCCGTGGTAAAAACAATATTGTGGGTGGTAACGACGAGCGTGAGAACACCCTGAACCAGTTATTGGTAGAAATGGATGGTTTTGGTACCGATTCCGGTATTATCATCCTTGCTGCAACTAACCGTCCGGATGTATTAGACTCAGCTTTGCTTCGTCCCGGTCGTTTTGACAGGCAGGTTTCTATTGACAAACCAGATTTGGTTGGTCGTGAGCAGATTTTTAAAGTGCATTTAAAGCCAGTTAAATTAGCTGATGGTGTTGATGCCAAAAAACTATCTGCACAAACCCCGGGCTTTGCAGGTGCCGAGATAGCCAATGTTTGTAACGAAGCCGCTTTGATAGCTGCCCGTAAAAACAAGGAAGCTGTTGACATGCAGGACTTCCAGGATGCTATAGACCGTGTTATTGGCGGATTGGAGAAAAAGAATAAGATCATATCTCCTGAAGAGAAACGCATCGTGGCATACCACGAAGCTGGTCATGCTATTGCAGGCTGGTTTCTGGAACATGCTGATCCGTTGGTAAAAGTGTCAATAGTGCCGCGTGGTGTAGCAGCATTAGGTTACGCTCAATACTTGCCCAAAGAACAGTTCCTGTACACTACAGAGCAACTGCTTGACGGTATGTGCATGACTATGGGCGGCCGTGTTGCTGAGGACATTGTTTTCGGAAAAATATCAACCGGTGCACAAAATGACCTGGAGCGTATTACTAAACTTGGCTATGCCATGGTGACTATATACGGTATGAACGAGAAAGTTGGTAATGTATCTTTCAACGATACACAAGGCGAGTACCAGTTCAACAAGCCATATTCTGACAAGACATCTGAGCTTATTGATAACGAAGTGCGTAACCTTATTAACGATGTTTATGCGCGTACCAAACAATTGCTTACAGAAAAGCGTGAGGGTTTAGAGAAGCTGGCTAACAAGCTGATTGAAAAAGAAATCTTGTTCCAGTCAGACCTGGAAGAATTGTTGGGTAAACGCCCGTTTGATAATCGTACCACTTACGACGAGTTTGTAAACGGCGAAGGTGAATCTAACCAGGACCCTGTTGCGCAAAACCTGGTGCATGAAGGTGTTGGGGATCATTCGGGTACCTTTAGCAGGAACCCTGGCGAAAGCAAAGAACCAAGCACATCTAACGAATAATAAGTTAGGTAAATAGTCCAGAGTCGTAAGTCTGAAGCCCACTACGGGTACCGGCTTACGACTTTGGACTTTATACTAAAACATACCATGAGGGATATCACAACATCGAAAGAAAAACTGCTTAAAAAGGTGCGCAAAGCCCTTTTAGAGAAGCGTGATAACCCTTATCCAAACCTGGAAGAATTGCCCATGTATCCTCCTGCGGAGGACATATTAGAGGTAATATTTGCCGAGCAGTTTACCGCTGTAAGCGGCCAGTTTGTGTTTTGTGAGGACGAGGTACAGTTTATAGAAAACCTGCTTGAACTAGCCGAAGAACGCAAGTGGCACAAGATATACTGCTGGGAACCAGCACTTCAACAACTGCTTGCTACTTACGAGTACCCTTACTTTGAAACCGACAAGAACTTTGACCAGGCTGACGTTGGCTTTACTTTGTGCGAAGCCCTTATAGCCCGAAATGGTAGTATACTGCTTTCTAACGGCAATGCCGCCGGGCGCCGTTTAAGTATTTATCCACCTGTGCATATTGTATTGGCTTACACCTCCCAAATGGTGCTTGACGTTAAAGACGGCCTTAAACTAATCAAGCAAAAGTACGGGCCGAACATCCCATCAATGATTACTAATGTAACAGGGCCAAGCCGCACTGCCGATATTGAAAAAACCCTGGTTTTAGGAGCGCATGGACCAAAAGAATTGTTCGTGTTCCTGCTGGATGGGTAATTGCAAAACACCTTTAGTTTTAGCATCCAACCGCTCATTTTTAGCATTTTAAGTGAGTTCAGGCAGACAAATATCTGCAAAAACCACATTTTTTTACACGTGATGGTTTAGAAATAGTCAGGCGTTTGACTATGCTGAAAAAAACCGGTGGACTACCCTTATGGCAGGTTATAATGTTAGCTCACCAAGCTTGCACTCTTCCAGAACCACCCGCTCGCTTTGCTTATTTTTGTAACTCCATTTAATAAGCCGGATACAACCATCGGCAATCTCGATGCCGGTAATATCGCCATCGTCAAAGCAGCAGCAGCCGGTGTTAAAGTAAGTATCCAGGTAGCCGTTAAAGTTGGGCTGTTCGCCGGCCTTTAGATGCAGAGCCGTTATTTTCTTTTCCAACTCAGCCGCCTTCTCCAGCTTATTAGCGGTTTTGGCATCTTCCAGGTCACTGTATAATATTTCCAGCTGAGTTAGAGAGCGGAACACAGGCTGGTGTGTGTGCCCGGTTATCAGCAGCATGTCCTTACGTTGGGCGCTCCACTCGTACATAATACGGTTGTGGTCGGTTTTAAGCTGATTACTAAATGCCGGCGTATTAGGGTTTATTTCCAGGTAGGCTTGTAGTGGCCCCCATATGTTTGACACAAACCACTTGCTGAACCAGTTGCCATCACTTTGAAGATCGCCCTGGTGCCCATGGGTCATAAATATGGATAGCGGCTTATTGTTTACCTTTGTTTGCAGCAAGGCACCTTCATATATCCTGATGGCTTTGCCGTAAATTTGCGTGAGGCTTACCGCAGCAAGCGGGTCGTTACCCCAGTACAGGTCGTGATTGCCAAATATCTTCACAAACCTGTCTGCGTCAATAAACAGCTTCTCTTTCTCAAATGTCGCCTTATTGTGCCGCTTAACGGTTAGGAATATGTTTCCCCATAACTCCTCGCTATCGCCAAGGTTAATGTAAAAATAGTTTTGCTGATAATAATAGTCCAGCGCGTTGAGGTAATTGCCGGCAGCTTTGGCAAACATGTCTGCACCGTCACGGGCACCCTTGTGCTGATCCGAAAGTATGATAAACTTGTCGCGCATGGGATCAAAAGGAATAACCGGCCCCTTCTTTCCGTCGTTGGTGGAAATGCTTTGGTGAAGCTCATCAAGCGCTTTGTTCACTCTTTCCTTATCAGGGCGGGAAGAATACTTATCGGCCAGCCGGGCAATAGGTTTATAAAGCAATTTTTGCAAAAAACGGCGCATTGCTGGTTAACATGCAAAAGCCGGATTTGTTGGTAGGTAGATGCAGGGCGTACGCCTTGAGGATTTTGGAAGGGGCGTGGGGAGCGCTAGCCCCCCTGAACCGAACCTTCCTCCCTAAATTCCCCCGAAGTAGGGATTTTTTCTAACGTTTAGTTTGAGCGAACCGTACGTTTAAAACACATTTCTTAAGCCTTTGTTGTACAAACCCGGCTTACGATCAACTATTTATCTGTGTAACAAATATAGCCTGGTTACAGCCTTAAGCAAAGCAGGTTAGCACCCAAACGGGCAGGTACTTTAACGTGTAAAATACCGTGAAAACACGGGTGGTTCTTTTACTCCGAATATGTATAAATTGGGGGTGATTAATTTTTCACTCAATCTAAATTCCCTAATTATGTCACAAGAACGCCCGGTTACCCCCGATCCCAGGTGGGTTTCAAAAGCTAAGATCAAACAGCTTTCTCAAAATTTCTTTAAACGCCTCCAGGTAGATGATGGCAACGGCCACAGGCCCATGTGCTGCGATGATCCGCGCGATCCCAAGAAAAATGATACACGGTCTGTATACTTTAAAAAAACCGACCTGGATGCGCTTTTCGCAGCCAACCCCGGCAGCGATGGATTAAAGATCTACTTTGGCATGCACCATCCGGACATCTTCAATCCCGGCGGCACCCTCGATCCAAATTATCACCACAAATTGATGGTTGTGCTGGTGTCAACAACAAACGAGGTAGATAATCTGCATGACAAAAGCGACACTGAAGCGCTTGCGTTAAACGGCACCGGCGATGGCCTGGACAGTGGCAAGTTATGCCCGCCGTACGGCAACTGCTGAGCCACTAATACGTATATTGGTGGCCATGCTCGAGAACATATACCTTTTTTTTGAACTACTGTCATTTATAGTGGCAGTAGTTCTGTATCCAAAGTATAAGCATACGCCATACAAGTACCTGTTACCATATCTCTTGCTGGTTCTAATTTATGAATACGGCACAATAAGCCGCTGGTTTGCCATTAATCACCGCAACCTCTACATAGCCAACATAAACTGGAACATCTTTTTCGCGGTATTTGGGTTTTTGTTGACCCGGTTAACACGTACGTTCGCATTTAAAAAATGGATGCGGTTTGCGGTGGTAATTACGCTTGCCCTTTCGCTACTAAATGAGGCTTTCTTTCAAGGCTTTTGGGACCTCGATTCGTATACAATTCTGCTGCAGTTTATTGTTATAATCGTTTTCAACGGGCTGTTTTTCTACGAGTTGATGCATTATGCAAACGAACAGCTTTCTGTAACAAGCATACCCGGGTTTTGGTTAAACACCGGGCTGCTTTTCTTTTGCCTCGCCAATTTTTTATTTTACGCGTCTTTTGCAATCATGGCGTACAGTGGCGACCCAAATTATCTGCTCCTATTCCAGGTTATCGTTAACATTGCAATTGCTATATTGTACTCATGTTTAACAGCAGTCTTCTTATGCTTCAGGAAGAGATCAGCCCGATAAGTATCATTATAGCGGGTACTATTATGCTGTTGCTGCTGGGGATGTTTATTGTTAGCTTCCTGTTTTTTTATCAGCGCAGGCACAATGCAAACATTGCGGCCCGGGAACAGTTAAAGTCGGCGTTCAAGCAGGAACTTCTTCAATCGCAGGTGGAAATGCAGGAGCAGACCCTTAATTACGTGAGCAGGGAAATACATGACAATATTACCCAGGTACTATCCTTTGTTAAAATGAACCTGGCTATTAACGGCAATTTGAGTGATGAGGATAAAAGCCGCAAGGTTGACGAGAGCCGCAAGCTGGTGTCGCAAGCCATTACAGACCTGCGCGATTTATCTAAAAGCCTGAGCTTTGAGCACATAGCCGAGCTTGGCCTGGTTAAAACCATCAGCATAGAGGCAGACCGGTTAAACAAAAGCGGCTTGATGGAGGCAACGCTTACAGTTGAAGGCAGCCCCGTAAGCCTGGGCGACCAGCGGGAGCTGGTTATCTTCCGTATCTTCCAGGAAGCGCTTAATAACAGCCTTAAGCACTCCGGTGCAAGGCAGCTAAAAATTGGCTTGCAGTATTCTGAACATTTGTTTAATTTAACCATCGCTGATGATGGTGCCGGGTTTACTGTTGATACGTTTAAAGATGGTGGATCTGGCCTCAGAAATATGCAAAACAGAGCAGCCTTGATAGGTGGCGCTGCACAAATTAGCAGCGCGCCTGGTGAGGGTTGTTGTATTACAATTACTATTGACCCCCTCTTACAACAACAATATGCCGACGACGGAAGCTATTCAAATAGTTTTAGTTGATGACCACCGCTTATTTCGCAGCGGCCTTGTGTCATTAATCAGCAGTCTTGGTGGCTACCAAATACTTTTCGAGGCCGCCAACGGCGAAGAGCTTACCCGTAAAATATCCCCGCAATTAAAGCCTGATATAATTTTATTGGACATAAACATGCCGGTTATGGGTGGTGTGGAAACCGCGCAGTGGCTAAAGGCCAATTACCCCGAGGTTTGCGTTATAGTACTATCCATGTTTGAGGATGCCGAAAAGGTGCTTACCATGGTAAAGCTGGGCGTTAAGGGTTATCTGCTTAAGGACTCTGAACCTTACGAATTTGAGCACGCGTTGCGCAAAGTTTCGCAAGGCGAACTGTATTACCCCGAATTTGTTACCCGCCATATTGTAAACAGTTTTAATAAAAACGCGAACGAAATTAAACTGAACAGCCGCGAACTTGAGTTTTTAAAACTTGCCGGTACCGAACTTACCTACAAAGAAATTGCCGACCAGATGTGCATCAGCGCGCGCACTGTAGATGGCTACCGCGACCAGCTTTTTGAAAAACTGCAGATAAAAAGCCGCGTAGGCCTTGTATTATACGCTATTAAAAATAACCTGGTACAGTTGTAATTTGCTAATTATTTTAGCAAATTTGCTGTATGTCGCATGAGGAAAACCCGGAGTTTTTTAAGGGTAGAGGGGCCCAGGTAAATACACACAACCGCTTTTTAAAAAGTAAGTATGTTTTAGAACACCCCGAAGGGTTGGACGAACAACTGCTGGAAAATACCACTACACAGCTTTTTGAGGAAACACCGAAAAAAATTGTTAGCGAAAGCAATAGCCCGGACCTAAGCCATTTCTTTTCTATCAATCCTTACCAGGGTTGCGAACACGGGTGTATATACTGCTACGCGCGCAATAGCCACGAGTATTTTGGCTTTAGTGCCGGGCTTGATTTTGAACGCAAGATAATTGTAAAGCGAAACGCCCCGGAGTTGCTGGAGACGTATTTTAACCGCCGCGGTTACCAACCGGTGCCTATTGTGCTATCGGGCAATACAGACTGCTACCAGCCTATAGAACGCAAAGTAAAGATAACCCGTGCGCTACTGGAGGTGTTCCTTAAATACCGCAACCCGGTAAGCATTATCACCAAAAATAACCTGGTGCTGCGTGATATAGATATCCTGTCGCAAATGGCAAAGATGAAGCTGGCGCATGTAAACGTATCTCTTAATTCGCTTAACGAGCAGTTGCGCCAAAAACTGGAGCCACGTACTGTTACCGCAACCGGCAGGCTGGCCGTTATACAGCGCCTCTCCGAAGCAGGCATCCCCGTGCGAATTATGGTAGCACCCATTATACCGGGGCTAAATAGCAACGAGGTTCCCGATATTATAAAGGCCGCTGCCGACCGTGGTGCCGTATCGGCAGGGTTTACTATTGTAAGGCTTAACGGTGCCATAGCCGAAATATTTACCGACTGGGTGCACAAGGCCTTCCCCGATCGCGCCGAAAAGGTACTGAACATGATTAAGGCCTGCCACGATGGCAACCTAAATGATAGTGACTTTGGCCGCCGCATGAGCGGCAGCGGGCCAATAGCCAACTCCATTCATCAAATGTACCGGATGGCCTGCACGCGGTTTTTAGCCGGTCGGGACATGCCGGAGTATGACCTTAGTTTGTTTACGCCTAAAAATGGAAAGCAGACGAGTATGTTTTGAAACCTATATTAGGTTTGAGGGTATTTCTATCATCAGAGATTTATCAGTTTCTATTTGATCAACTCTATGATTATAAATTTTGATTAGATCTCTAAGACGTAAAAGAATATCGCCCTTGTTAAAAACACTTATTTCTTCTATGTTTTGAGACACGAAAGATTCAATAGATTCTACTGTAATTTGTTGTTGACAAATTTGCTCTGCATTTTGCCTTGTTCCAATTAGCTTGTTATCAGGAACTATCAAAAATGGCTTGAAACCTTGTGAAATATTGTGTTTGCATTTTTCAAAAACAGGCTGCATTGGTGCGACAGTAACATGAAATGCAGTACTACCAATAAGAAAATCGCCGGGACGACTTGTTTGCATATCCGCTGTGATTCCAGACTCATTTGAAATCTTAATTTCAGGAAAGCGCAATTGAAGCTTTGCACCTATTAGGTGTTGTGCTACATAGCCGGCTTTCCCCTCATGAACCGCAGTTTTCAATAAATTGTGGATAGTTGACCAAGTGGAAAGTTCCGGATTAAACACGAACTTTATTTTCTGCCTGTTGTGAAATTCAATAACCTTATCAACTAAGAAACGCTGCATCGCAGTTAATATAACATTTCTTTCACCATCACTTAATTGATTAAGACGCAAATGCGACAAAGCATTTAGCAGTGTCTTTACCTCAGATGGCCCGCCTCTATTTGTGCGTCCACCTTCCTTGGCAAATGGCCTTTGTTCTCCAAAAGATTTTAAAATAGCTGCTACGGCAATCCCACTCGCCCCCTTTATTTGCATCCCTCCCTTAGCAACATGATTATTAAAATCTAGGTCATAATCATTCTGCAGTCGGTTTAATATCACTAATGCTGTTGCTATACTTCCATTTGCTGGCCCACCATTTGCTTTTACAAAGGTTAGAGATTGATACCAATGTAAAAACTCCTCAGGCAGGCTTTGCATATTCATCAATATTTTCTGAAGTTAATCTGAATTGTTTGGTTAATTTTATAAGTGTAGGTGTTAGGTATTTTTCTCCTATCCAAGTAATAACTGGCACACAAACGGCATCACCAAAGCCGAATAATGCCTCTTGATCAGTTCCTGTTATTGTAAAATCATCCGCTCCCATTAGTCTTGCGCATTCTAAAGGGTTCAATAGTCTTATTTTTATTTCGCCTCTACCAACATGGATAAGAATTTGCCGTGCGCTACCTCCTTTTGGTGTTCTTAAACAACCTGCTATTCCATCAAATCTAATTTCTGCCATGGACTTTCCATTTCGCTTCCGTCTAAATGCTGTCAAATAAGAAACTTCCTGTTTATCCCTTAATTGAATCAATTTAATAAAGTGTCGTTCAAAGGTTTGATTTAAAAAATAATTTACTCTTTCAGTACTCCACCATGCTTTCGATTGATCCTCAACTTCCTGAACAATCTGCTTTAACGATAAAGATAGTGATGGCAAGGGCGGTAATTCATGGTTTATGTCCCAATTAATCTCTGGATGGTTGAATACGAAATTCACTAGTTTTTTCGGTCTAATGTCAGTGGGTGGGAAAAGATGACGCAGTTGCGGCTCTCTACAAACTCCAGTATATTTGCCGACAATAAACAATCTAACCCTACTTTGAGGCACAAAATGTACAGCATTTATAATAAATACATCTACGGCATATCCAATACAATTCAGTGCTAGAAGGGCGTCCTTCAAATCGTCGCCATTATGAGATGTTAGGAAGCCGACTACGTTTTCTAACAGTACCAAATTGGGACGCCTTTCTCCCATTTCAGTTAATATTCTTATAAATCCCCAAAAAGCAGAAGAGTGCTGCCCGTTTAATCCTTCTCTCTTCCCAGCAACTGATAAATCTGTGCAAGGAAAAGATGCAGTCGCTAGTGAAGCCGACGGCATTGATTCTTCTGACAAATTATGAATATCCTCTAAAACAAAATGACTTTCTGAATTTAAAAAGTTATTGGTGTAAAGCTTCTTTTTTACAGGATCAATATCGTTAGCATATGTGACTTGCCAATCAGCTTTTTCAAGTCCTGATCTCATCAGTCCAATGCCTGCAAAAAACTCGATAACATTTTTATCAATAATTTTTTTCACCATTACATGCCCTGTTTCAACTTGTATTCTTAACCGAAAGTATGAACTCTACGAAAGTACAAAATCAATCGCTAATAGCGCAGACTCGTATGTAAGAAGCCAACAAATTCAAACAAAAAAGCCATCCTTTAAAGGATGGCTTTTGATATAAGTTATAAGTGATCTGCTTATTGTGCGTTCTCTTCTTCAAGCGCCATTTGCTCGTCTACCAATATACGGCCGCAATGCTCGCATACGATGATCTTTTTGCGCTGGCGAATATCGCTCTGGCGCTGTGGCGGGATCTGGTTAAAGCAACCTGAGCAAGAATCGCGCTGGATGGTTACTACTGCAAGGCCGTTCTTAGCGTTGTTACGTAAACGGTTGTAAGCAATAAGCAGGCGCTCTTCTATGTTAGCAGTTGCTTTCTCTACCTGAGATGTCAACTCGTTCTCGTCCTTTTCAGTTTCAGCTGTAATGGTGCCCAACTCGTCTTTTTTAGCCTGCAGGTCAGCACGGCGTGCTTCAAGGTCGGCAAGTGCTTTCTCGTAAATAGTGGTTTTAGATGCTATCTCAAAACCAAACTCACGTATCTTCTTTTCGCTTACCTGTACATCAAGGCCCTGTATCTCAATTTCTTTTGATATAGCGTCGTACTCGCGGTTGTTCTTAACCTCGTTAAGCTGTGCTTCGTATTTTTTAGTGTTCGCCTGCGCCTCTTTAATAAGGTTCTTGCGGGTTACAATTTCGTCCTCAAGATCGTCAAGCTCATTTTTTATTTTCTGAATGCGGGTTTCAAGCCCGGCAACATCATCTTCCAGGTCGGCAACTTCCATTGGCAATTCGCCTCTTACCTGGCGTATCTTGTCAATTTTTGTGTGGATAGTTTGCAGGTCGTATAAAGCCTTAAGCTTTTGTTCTACGGTTTGTTCCATTAAATAAAATATTTGACGGGGTTTGTATTCACTGTTGTTAAACGGACGGCAAAGTTAACAAATTTTTTCTGAATAATTTCACACAATAATTGCTGCGTAAATTGCTCACTTTCAAAATGTCCGATGTCGGCAATCACTATCTTTCCCTCAGCATCAAAAAACTCGTGGTATTTGTAATCGGCGGTTATAAAAATGTCTGCCCCGGCAGCAATAGCATGCTTGAGCAGGAAGCCGCCCGAACCGCCGCAAACCGCTACTTTACGGATAGGTTTACCCGTTAAAGCGGTGTGACGTATTACTGCGGCATTCATTTTTTGCTTCACAAGACCTAAGAAAACTTCAGCCTGTTCCGCGTTTTCCAGCTCACCTATCATGCCGCTGCCAATTTGCTGGTGCTGATTGGTAACGTGATACAGGTCATACGCCACTTCCTCGTAAGGATGCGAGAGCACAAGCGCCATAATGATCTTACTTTCCAGATTGGCGGGATAGATGGTTTCAATCCGTATTTCGTGCTCGCGGTGGCGTTTGCCCGGCTCACCCACAAAAGGTGTAGCGTTCTCGTCAGCTTTAAAAGTGCCAAATCCTTCCGCGTTGAAACTTGTTTCGCTGTAGTTGCCAATATGACCAGCCCCTGCTTCAAACAACGCCGACCGTACCTGCTCGGCTTGCGCAACCGGCACATAGGTAACCAGTTTTTTTAGCAGTCCGGTTTTAGGTGAGAGTATACGCGTATTCACCAGGCCCAGGGTTTCGCAAATACGGGCATTTACGCCCGTCATAATATTATCCAGGTTGGTGTGTATGGCATAAAGCGCGATGTTGTTGCGGATCGCTTTCTCTACCACGCGTTCTACATACGTTTTCCCGTTAAACTTCTTTATCCCTTTAAAAACTATTGGATGGTGCGAGATGATCACCTGGTAACCGTTGGCAATTGCCTCATCAACCACTGCTTCGGTGCAATCTAAGGATACCAGCGCCTGATGAACTTCCTGCTCAGGATTGCCTACAATAAGGCCGCTGTTATCGTAATCTTCCTGGTAAGCCAGTGGCGCAAGGCTTTCCAGGTAAGCTGTAAGTTGTGCTAACTTCATAATGGTTAAAGGTAAAAACCTAAGCCAACATAACAATACTGCCAATCTATTTGTTACGTTCCTGCTTGTGGCAGCGCGTTGCTATCCTGGAAATTTTTCCGTTATTTGATCTTGTAAATGAACCCCTATCAACAAAAACGCACCTGGAAATATTCGCTTTTGGCGTTTGCCGTAGTTATTGCCAGCGGCTCTTTATTTTACACCAGTTACCTGGTGCGCAACATTGCGCAAAGCGAACGCACGCGGGCACAGGTATGGGCGTTGAGCATGAAACAGATCACCTCATCAGATGATGCCGATTTCCTGAGCTATGTTATAGCGGTGAGGGACAGCTCCACCGTGCCAGCTATTATTGTTAATGAACAAGGAGACATGAAGTTTACCCGCGGACTGGATAGTACCAAGACATTTATTAAAATGGATCCGCAGGAGCTTAAACTCAAAAAGCAAACGTACGATCTTGATTATTTTAAAGGCGAGCTGCAGTACATGAAAGAGCAGCATGAGCCTATCCGTATAAAAATGCTTGGTGATAATTTATTGGTTTATTACAAAGACTCGGACCTTTTACGCCAGCTTAAAATATTCCCGTATGTGCAGCTGTCGGTGATTGCTATATTCCTGATGGTAGCTTATACGGCGTTCAGCTCATCGCGCCGGTCTGAACAAAACCAGGTTTGGGTTGGTCTTGCCAAGGAAACCGCGCATCAACTGGGTACACCCATATCGTCGCTTATGGCCTGGATCGTACTTATAAAAGACAAGTTTAACGCCGAGGATGACCCGCTAATGGCGGAGATGGAAAACGATGTAAAGCGCCTGGAGATTGTTGCCGACCGCTTTTCTAAGATCGGCTCTAAACCTAAGCTGGAAACACATTCCGTTTACGAAGTGGTAAAAGATTTTGTAGATTACTTTAAGGTAAGGGTAAGTGATAAGATAAGCTTTGAACTTACCGGTAACCGAAGGTTGATAGCCGGGTTGAATATTCCGCTGTTTGACTGGGTTTTAGAAAACCTGCTGAAGAACGCCGTTAACGCCATAGAAGGTACCGGCAGTATTAAGGTTAATATAAGCGGAAGCCGTGCAAAAAAGCAGGTATTTATAGATGTTACAGATACAGGTAAAGGCATACCCCGTTCTAAGTTTGAGACCGTGTTTCAGCCAGGCTATACCACTCGTAAGCGCGGCTGGGGACTGGGTTTGTCGCTTACCAAACGTATAATAAACAACTATCATAATGGGCAAATTATGGTAAGGGATTCTGAAGTTGGTAAGGGCACTACTTTTCGCATCGTTTTAAAAAGCTTAAACAATGATACCAAGACCACATCCTGATGACTACTCGCCACAGGCTGCAAATTACGTAGCACAAGTTCCGGAAGGAGCGGATGTATTACAGTTGCTCAGAGACAATCAGCAGATCACTTACGATTTGTTCAGCAACATGACCGAAGAGCAAGCTATGCATAGCTATGCACCAGGCAAGTGGACGCTGAAGGAGATGCTGGGACACATGATAGACACTGAACGGGTGTTCAGTTTCCGCGCGTTTGTGTTTTCACGGGAAGACATTGCATTGCCGGGATTTGACCAGGACACCTACGTTAACAGTACTGATTTTAACAACCGCACCTTACAAAGCCTGGCAGAGGAGTTTAAAGCGCTTCGTACAACTACTTTATTCCTGTACGAGTCATTTAGTAATGAGCAACTTCAACAGAGCGGCATGGCGAGCGGATACATAGTAAAAGTAGGGGCATTGGTTTACATTACCGCCGGGCACGAACTGTACCATCATCAACTGATTAAAGAACGTTACCAATAAAAAAAGCGGAGCAACTCGTAAGTATGCCCCGCTTTTCCGGTTAGGTTTGAAAATATCTTTAGCAATCTGGTTTAATTACAACCAATTTGCATCACCTTATAAAGATAGCTACGAATAAATAATAAACAATAGCAATTAAATATTAATTAACTGCTATTGTTTATTAAGCTACTCTTTAGAGCCTTGCTTCTCTAAATACTTCATATCTGCCTTATAAGACAGGTATAAGCCTATACCACCAAATATTGCAATTAAAGAAAAGTATACTGCCGGATTTTCTTCACCCTCATGGTGCAGAACAGTGGAATCAAGCAGGTATGCTAAAAACAATCCCAAACCACATCCGATAAGCAATAAGCCCCATTTCAAATTGGTGTGCGGCTGCGGCAGATCAACTTTGGGGTTCATGCCCCTTTCAATCATTGCCATCCGCTCGCGGTTGCGGATATAAAAAATGCCAAAGATCATTGCGAAAAAACCCAGCGGAACTAATATGGGTATTAAAACTCTTTCCATGATAAGTATAATTTTAAGTATATAATTTGTGTTGTTAAACACACCATTGTGGTGTATTTGTAAGCTCTGACTACACATCTGTTAACGAGGTTACAGGCTGGTATTAAAATTTACATCTTTAATTTGATCATGTGGCGAACAGATTTCCATTGCTGTCACCGTTTCTACTATTATCCCTTCACATCAATTATAAATTTAAAATATTAAATTTAGGTGTAACCTAATTTATGAAGCTGTTGTCAGAGCTATTATTGATATGATCAGGAAGTTTTCGGACATAGAGCTAATTGAGCAAACACTGGCAGGCAACCAGTCGGCTTATGCCGATCTGGTAAAAAGGCACCAGCGCTTTGTTTTTACGCTTGCTTTGCGGTTTACCAAACGCCGCGAGGATGCCGAAGAGGTTGCACAGGATTGCTTTATAAAAGCTTACAGATCGCTTACCGGCTTCCAAAAGCAATCAAAATTTAGCACATGGCTCTATAGTATTGTTTATACTACTGCTATGACCTTCCTGCGTAAAAAACGGGTAGACACATCGTCTATTGATGATGAGGCAACCTGTCTGCAAATAGAAAGCCGGCCAAGCGCTTATGACACGCATAATGCGGAGAATAAATCAAGGTCGTTTTACCTCAACCAGGCTATAGAACAATTGTCGGCAGATGATGCTGCAATTATAACCATGTTTTACAAAGGCGAGCAATCTCTTGAAGAAATAGCGCGCACGATGGGCATTGAAGCCAACACTGTTAAAGTAAAACTATTCAGGGCGCGCCAGCGTTTGAAAGACAAGCTGGAGCACAATTTAAAACACGAAGTGAACGAATTGATATGAACCACATAGAAGAAAAGCTTTGGAACTATATTGATGGTTCCTGCACGACAGCAGAGGCGCAACATATTGCCGGGCTTATTGAGCAAGACGAAGTATACCGGTTAAAATATCATGAGCTGCTAAAGCTGAATGATGAATTTAGCACTATGGAACTGGATGAGCCGCCCATGGCGTTTACCTACCATGTTATGGAGGGCATTCGTGCCGAGCACGCTAAGCAACCACTGAAAGCGGTTATAAACAAGCGTATTATATGGAGCATTGCCGCCTTCTTCATTGTAACAATACTTGCTTTGCTGGTTGTTGCATTCAGCTCCCTTAATTGGACAACTACAGCAAGCACCGGGGTTAAACTTCCGCAACAACTTAATGCGGCACACATAAACAATATCTTTTCTGGCGCCCTTATGAAGGGATTCCTGTTTTTTGGCTCGGTGATGGGATTATTCCTGGGCGATTCGCTCCTGAGGAAAAAATCCGGTTTGAAGCAAGTTTAGCATTAGTGGTGTATAATTTTGCTGACACATTGTACAAATGCCTTTACAGTTTTACCATAAACTTAATGTAAGCTTTACACCTTTAAACATATTGAAACAAATGCAACTGTTTTTGGTACGGTGTTTGTAAATACTTATGCGGACCGGTAATCTACCGGTTAATTGTGATAAGGTTTAGGTTGAAAGTCTCCCGGCGCAAGGTTGGGAGGCTTTTATTTTTTTACAAGCTTTTTAATTTTTCTGTTTTAAAAGCAAACGTCACGGTTAAACCATTTCACAAAAAATTCATCCTACAATTGTTACCTTAGCGCAATTGTATAAAATTAAATGAAACAGCCTTTGATATACTTTTTCAGCATGCTTATGGCGTGTTGCATAACTACAAAAACATTTGCACAGGAGCCCCGTATCCCCGAAGCCAGTTCTACGCAAACGCTTATACAGGATTTTGGATTAGGTAAAATCACCATTACCTATTCCAGGCCTAACGTAAAAGGCCGCAAAATATTTGGCGGTATTAACCCTTACGGTCAGGTTTGGCGCACTGGTGCCAACTCCGCTACCACCATCACCTTTAGTGAAAACGTTATTGTAGAAGGCAACAAAGTACCTGCGGGCACCTATTCTCTCTTCAGCATTCCTGAAGAAAAGGAGTGGACCATTATATTAAATAAAACCGCAAAACAATGGGGCGCTTATGGTTACAAGCAAGAGGACGATCTGCTGCGTTTCAAGGTGAAGTCTATATACTTATCTGAAAAACGCGAGACCTTTACGCTACAATTTGCAAACTGTACAACAAAAAGCAACGACTTATACATAGTTTGGGACCATACCGGTGTTATTATACATATGCAGACCGATGATGACGCGCAAATAACAGCTAACATCGAAAAGTTGATGCTAAATCCTGATGTAAACAAACGCCCTTACTTTAACGCTATACAGTACTACTACGAGAACGACAAAGATCTGAACAAAGCTATGACATGGGCGCTGGAAGCAGAAAAAATTGAACCGAAAGCACCATGGTACAAGTTGTGGAAAGCTCGTATACAGTTGAAGATGGGCGATAAAGCTAAAGCCATAGCCACTGCACAAGAAGGCATAAAGCTGGCTAAAGCTACAGATGACGAGGAGTACGTGAGGCTTAACGAAGCTGTAATTACTCAGGCTAAAAATTAAAACTCTCTTATATGATATTGAAGAGCCGCATTAAGCGGCTCCTTTTGTTTTAAGTCGCTTAACTTAATTCAGTAACGCCTGGTGATGTTGGGTTTTCCCTTATAAAAAGGTTTAACAGAGATGCCAGGATTATGACGCCAATGCAGCCGATTGCATTGAGCCACAAATAAGCTACAACGTTATAATAACCCATAACACAAATTATAGCTTCGGTAAGTACCGCGGCAATAAAAACGGGGGTAGACTTGATTGACTTCAGATAAAAGGCAACAACAAAAACACCAAGGATAGTACCGTAGATGTAAGAGCCCAGCTGGTTCACAGCCTCTAAAAGATTGCCAATTTTACCGGCATATAGCGCCATTACAATGCAAACCAATCCCCAAAATACCGTTGCCAGCCGTGAGGCCATTACATAATTCCGATCTGACGCTGTTGGATTAATGATTCGCTTATAAATATCTACCACTGTTGTTGAAGCAAGGGAATTAAGCCCGCTTGCGGTTGACCCCATCGATGCCAAAAAGATGACAGCAATAAGCAGCCCAACCAGCCCGCGTGGCAAATAGTGGGTTACAAAAGTGAGGAACACGTAGTTAGTATCATTAACATCAGCGTTGCTGTTATTTTTCTTTATTACTGCAATAGCATTTGTACGTACTTTATTCATTTGCACATCTGCCAGTTTCATCCGGGACTTCGCGGTATTGATCAACTGCTGATCATCCGTTTTTATCGCCTTGTCGAATTGTATTGCAGATGCTTTCCTTTGCACAAAAAGCACATTATATTGATGCTCTAACTTATTGTAGTCTCCCGCATAGGCGCTTTTCTTAACCTGTTCTTCTTCGTAGTTGTTAAAAAACACTGGTGGTCGGTTAAACTGGTAGAAACTGAACACTAGTACGCCTACCAATAATATCAGGAACTGCATGGGTATTTTCAACAAACCATTCATGATTAACCCCATACGGCTTTGGCCAACATTACATCCCGTTAAGTACCGGCCAACTTGGCTTTGATCGGTACCAAAGTAAGATAGCTGTAGAAAAAAGCCACCTATAAGGCCACTCCATATATTATAGCGGTTATCCGGATCAAATTTCCAATCTATAACGTTCATCCTCCCGGCATATCCGGCCAATTTAATGGACCTTGCAAAGCCTATATCTCCAGGCATCAACATAACGACAAATACTGCGGCCAGGAAGATGCCGGCAAAGATGATGCTCATCTGTATCAGCTGTGTATACGATACCGCCTTAGAACCTCCATAAACCGTGTAAAACAACACCAGTAAGCCGATGAACAGAGTGGTGTACGTAATATTAAGATGCAGTATTCCTGATAAAACAATAGAAGGCGCGTAGATGGTAATACCCGTAGAAAGCCCTCTTTGTATAAGGAACAACGTTGAGGTGAGCACACGCGTTTTTAGATCAAAACGTTGCTCCAGGTATTCATATGCTGTATAAACTTTCAGTTTATGAAAGATAGGTACAAAGGTTACGCAAAGCACGATCATAGCCAGCGGCAACCCAAAGTAAAACTGAACGAAGCGCATACCGTCGCTATACGCCTGCCCGGGAGCAGAGAGGAAGGTAATGGCGCTGGCTTGCGTAGCCATAACCGATAACCCCACATGGTACCAGGGGAGCGAGCGGCTGCCCAGGTATTGATCAATGTTTCTATTACCGCCACCTTTCCATACGCCGTAAAGCACAATGGCCAGCAGCGTAAAGCCTAGCACTATCCAGTCGGCACTGCTCATTCAAACGAACGGGTAATAAGCCAGAACATTAAAATTAAAAAAACCAGCCATACAACCACAAGGGCGTAAAACTGGTTCCAGCTTTTTATGAAAGAAGGGAGGCTATCCTCAGACGTTTTCACGGCCTCTCACCAAAAATTTGATAAACAAGGCAGCAGTAAGTAAGCCTAAAACGCCACCTACAGGTATATAAATAAATCCCCTGTCTACTATAGCGCCAACAAACATTCCGGCTAACAGCGCTACCAGGTAAAAAACATAGTCAAAGTTCTTTTCTTCTTCGTGGTGATGATGAGACATAGTATTACGGTTTAAAAATCCGAAGCAAATTTATACTAATAAACGCTTGAAGCCTAATTGTATTATCAATTTTTCGGCTTGCTTAATAAATTAACAAACAGGCGGTATGCACCCGGTACGCCGGCCGGTAACTCCCGGAAGAACACCAGCGACGTATATACAAACCGTCCTTTGCCATAGTTTGCCACCGCCAGCGCGCCTTTGCTCTGGGCATCATTAGGATCGCCCATTTGCAGCGGTGTTTGGTACTCAGGTGCCAGATTAGTTAGCATATAAATGCTCCGTTCCTGTATCCAATCCTTAAAGTCGTCTTGTGTAATCTTGTTAGGATAATTAAGTACAGGGTTATTGCTGTCTGTAATGGTAACCGGCGCATCTTCATTAGTTACGCGCTGATTAACTATAGTGAACGGATAAGGGCCAATCTCCCGTGTAACCAGCGGGTTATTCACATTATACTGTACTACCAGGTTGCCGCCGTTCTTTACATACTCCATTAATCTCGGTTGCTGATAAGGCAAGCGCTGATTGGTGTTGTATGACCTTACGCCAAGCACAATGGCATCGTAGGAGCTAAGATCACCATTTAATATTTCGTTCTCTGTAAGCGGGTGAACTTCGTAACCAACCTCACGCAGCGCATCAGGTATTAAATCACCGGCACCTGCAATGTAGCCAATTTTCTTGCCTGCAGTTTTCAGGCTGATGTTTACCAGTTTTGCCTGGGCAGGCGGGAACAATGTGATTGATGGGATATGCTCATACCTCATCTGCAGCAAGCCTTGAGAAAACTGTTTGCCGTTTGCCGTTACTATTACATCAAAGCCTGCGGTATTTGTTCTAGTGTCTGTTGGGGCTACAGTAAAGGCAACCGTCCATTCGTCGCCGGCTTTCTTACCGATAAAATCTATTTTCTCGGGAGTTATCTTCCATCCGGCAACCGGTTTAACACTTACCGAACCAGCTGCATTTGTGAAAGCCTTTAATTTCACCTGAACAGTTTGCGGCTGTGTAGAATTAAAGATGTAAGCCTTTTCCGCAATGTTGGCCGTAACAGGCGGCGCGATCACCACCGGCTGGTATATCTCGCCACGTGCCGGATCAACATATTTAAACTGAACGGTGCGGTTATAACTTATATCCCTGCCGTAAATGTTAAAAATATAAGACACCTTTGGGGCATATGGATTTTCGGGATAACCCGCTAAAGTATCGTTCGCCAGCACATAGGAACCAATGTTGTGAGATGTCTGCAGCCAATAAGGTTGAGATAGCACCTTTAAAGGCATACGAAGATCTTTGTTATCAAATGGCACAGTAGTAACCTCACTGGCGCTAAGATTCCAGTTATCCGTTCCGGTCATGGCTTTTATTGTTTCGCCCCCTCCGTCTACTTTCAAGCCAGATATTGGAACTTTGTTCCTGTTTATCATCTGGTTATTTACGGTCATGCTATCGCCAAGAGCATAGGTTGGCTGTGCAGCGTAACTTTCAAACCATAAGCCGGCGCAAGCAGCAATCAGGTCTTTTACTTCAGTTGTTTTTTGCTTGTGCCAGTACTCGTAGTCTGCCGCTGCAGTTGCCGTTAGGCGTACAGTTTGCATGGCCTTATCGGTAGCAATGGTTTTATCTACCTTATCCAGCAAACCCACCAAAGCCTTTACGGAGTTTTGGGGGGCATCGTCATTAAAATCTTTTGTTATTGCCGCAACTTCTGCACCTATAGATGCACCGGCTGGTATCCTGCTCCAGGTAGTTTGTACGCCGTCCATTAGGTCGGCCTTTGGTGCATCACCTAAAATGGTTTTAAAGTATTCAAAAGCATCACCTCGTTGGCGTGCCGAACCAAAGCCCTGGGTTTTGTGGTTACTGCGGCTTTCTGCAGCTAATTCGCCATAGCTTTCGCCCAGGACGGGGTTATAAATACCAACATTCAGCTTAAACTGATCTTCTGATGTGGTATTGGTATTACCAAAGTTAAATGTGTTCCACAACAGCCTTTTTGCCTGCCAAACTTGTACATATTTTAGTTGTTCCGGGTAACGCTTGGGGTCAGCAGCGGCGCTGAACGCCTCCTGCGCAAGAATAGCTGATGCCGTATGATTGCCGTGGCCACCCTCACCTGTCGTAGGGAATCTACAGATCATCACATCCGGGCGAAACTTGCGTATTACCCAAACCATATCGCCAAGCACCTTTTCTTTGTCCCAAAACTTAAGTGTTTCCTCCGGATTTTTAGAAAAGCCAAAATCATTTGCACGACTAAAAAATTGCTCCGCGCCATCAACCCGCCTTGCAGCCAACAGTTCCTGCGTACGTATAAGGCCCAGTAGTTCGCCCTGCTCGGTACCAATAAGGTTTTGGCCGCCGTCGCCCCGGGTAAGTGATAAATAGCCTGTACGGTAATGCTTTTCCTGTGCCAGGTAGGCAAGCAGGCGGGTGTTCTCATCATCCGGATGAGCGGCTATATACAACACACTGCCAAGTACATTTAATTTCTTAAGATTTTGCCGTATAGTGCGGATATCTGCAGGCGGCGCAGTTTGAGCCACAACAGTACCAACGACTACTAACAAAGACAATGTGAAGAATAATTTACGCATCATAAGGCAAATATATTGTAAAGCAGTCCTTCACTATAGGCTCACCTGTATTATTATATCATCATAAACTAATATTTCATGTTGATGTGCATGCTAAGCGATTGTTTTGGCATGGTTATCACTTAAAAGTTCAAAACAGACATTACAAAGACAATGTACACTTCAACTAATCAATCGTTTGATTAACTTTGCGCCAGATTAAAGCAATGGAAAAAGAAAAGATTGATAAAAAAGATCACATCCTTGACGCTGCTGAAAGAGTGTTTGCAGAGTCAGGATATGATGGAGCGTCGACCCGCGTGATTTCTAAAGAAGCAGGCGTAAACATGGCGATGCTCAACTACTATTTTGGTTCGAAAGAGGGCGTTTTCCTGGCTATTTTCGAGCGCCGTATAGCATCTTTCAGAACAATGCTTACCGATATCAGTGTGGACAACACGCTTGATCCGTGGGAGAAGCTGGACTGGTACATAGATAAATATGTGGACAGGGTAGTTAACAACAACTGTTTCCAGGTAATTATCAACAGAGAGTTAAGCAAGCAAAAGAAAACAGACCTGTCTGATCGTATAACCACAATAGTCATGAGCAATGTAGTGGTGTTCCAGGACATTATTCTTAACGGTATAAAAAGCGGCCATTTTAGTGAGGAAACCGATGTACAGTTGCTGGTATCTACACTGCATGGTACGAAAAACTATATTGTTAATACACCGCATATCTCTTCACGTATCATTGGTTATGATGTTACAAATGCTGAGAACCAGGAAATCCTTAAGCCGCGCTTAAAATCATACATGAAGAGATTGCTTAAGTGCTATTTATCAAAAAACAATGACAACAACTAATAATCATCCCTTGAAACCTCATCTACTAAAAAGAGCTGTAAAGGCAGCGGGTAGCATGGCCGTACTCACAGCGGCATTGCTTTTTACTGATCCCGCCGCTGCCCAGGACAGAACCATCACGCTTGACGAAGCTGTTAAGCTGGGATTGGACAACAGTAAAACACTTAAACTATCACAGGCCAGGATAGACCAGGCAGTATCGCAGTACAACCAGGCTAAAGATCGCTCGTTGCCCACCGGCAGCGCCAGTTTTGGCTACAACCGCGCGCAGATACCTGCCAATAAGCTAAACGTTGGCGAAGAAAGCCTTACACTGCCTACCAGTGCTAACGCTTACCTGGGTACGGTATCGTTAAACCAAACCATTTGGGCCGGCAATAGATTACGTTATGCCCGCGAGTCGACAAACCTGCTTACGCAGGTAGCCAGGCTGGATGCGGTGAATGATCGTGACGAAATTGCTTACAACATTATCAACTCCTACTATAACCTGTATAAGGTACTGCAAAGCAAAAAAGTAGTAGAGCAGAACCTGAACACAGTTGATGCACAAATAAAGCAGTCACAACGCTTTTTTGAGCAAGGCTTGGTAACCAAGAACGATGTTCTTCGCTTCCAGTTACAACGGTCTACTATTGAACTGAACGGCATCGATCTGGAGAACAATCGTCGCATAATCAACTATAACATGAACATTCTGCTTGGTTTGCCTGAGGACACCCAACTAACTATTGCAGAAATTAAAGAAGCTCCTGCAACTCCTGCGCCGTTAGCGGCCTACCTGGACACAGCAGTTGCTCATCGCCCTGAACTACGCCAGCTTGACCTGCGCACACAAGTTGCAGAAACCAACATCAAAAGCATACAGGCTAACTTAAGCCCTACGCTTTCTGCTTCGGGCAGTGCTTACTATGTAGGCATTTCAGGCAACCCGATACCAAAAACAGGCAACTTTATCACCCCTATTTCATTGGGTGTAACCCTTGGCTGGAACTTTGGCGCTCTTTGGACCAATAAGAACAAGGTAACAGAAGCCAGAATTCAGCGCGAACAGGTGCTGATTAGCAAAGGGATCACTACAGATAACGTCAAGAACGAAGTGAACCAAAGCTACCAGAACTATAAAGCAGCTGTCGACAGGATAAACCTGCTGCAAACCTCTATTAACCAGGCGTTGGAAAATAACCGCATACTGGAGAACAGGTACCGCAGCAACGTGTCAACAGCTACTGACCGTGCCGATGCGCAAACCTTATTATACCAGGCACAAATAAACCTGGAGCTGGCTAAAGCCGATGCAGGTTTGGCTTACTATACTTTACTAAAATCAACCGGAACTCTTAACAAATAATAAAGACTAAATACAATGGCAACTCAGGAAACAGAACCAAAAAAGAAACCAAATAAGGTACTTCCCATTATACTGGGGATCGTACTTATCGGCGGTATAATTTTCGGTATAAAAGAATATATCTACTTCAGCAAGCACGTTGATACCGACGACGCGCAGATAGACGGCGATATAAGCCCCGTAGTAGCACGCGTAGGCGGCTATGTAGATTCTATCTACTTTGAAGAAAACACGCACGTTAACAAAGGCCAGCAGCTGGTTAAAATAGATGACCACGATTATCGCATTAAGCTGGAGCAGGCGCAAGCTGCGCAGGTTGGCGCAAGTGCCGGTATAGGTGTAGGTCAGTCACAAATATCTACCACTGCAGCAAGTGCGGCTAGTGCCCGTGCTGACGTTGCATCTGCAGCTGCACGCCTGGAAAAGGTACAGAAAGATTATAACCGCTATGCAAACCTGGTGAAAGACGGATCTATTACCCGCCAGCAATTTGACCAGGCAAAGGCCGATCTTGATGTAGCAAGAGCAAACTATCGCGCTTCACAGGATAAATACAGGGCAGCACAGGAACAAGTAGCCACTACCAGGAGCCAATTGACTGTAACCAACACAGGTGTAAGCCAAAAGAAGGTTGATATTGACTATGCAAAGTTGCAACTGTCGTACACCAACGTAAAATCACCTGCCAGTGGCATTGCTTCTAAAAAGAATGTTCAGGTAGGTCAGTTAGTACAGGCGGGGCAAACGCTGTTTAACATTGTTAATGATAACAGCATTTACATCACTGCCAACTTTAAAGAAACCCAGCTGAACAACATCCGCAACGGACAGAAGGTTGAGGTAAAGGTTGACGCATACCCTGATATGGAAATTAGCGGTACAGTGTATAACTTCTCGCCTGCTACTGGTGCTAAATTTTCACTGCTTCCTCCGGATAACGCTACCGGTAACTTCGTGAAAGTGGTACAGCGTGTTCCTGTGAAAATAAAAATAACCGGCAAAGCCGAAGATATTGCCAAACTGCGCCCGGGTATGAGCACAGATGTATCCGTGTTAATAAAAGAATAATAAAATGGCTGAAACTGGCTTTAAAAAATGGATAATTACCATTACGGTAATTATGGCATCGCTGCTCGAGCTGATAGATACTACTATTGTGAATGTTGCCATTCCGCACATCCAGGGTAACCTGGGTGCCACGCTGGAAGACATTGCATGGGTAGTAACCGGCTACGCGGTTGCCAACGTTATTATATTGCCCATGTCTGGATGGCTTGGGGGCCGCTTTGGCCGTAAGAACTACTTTCTTACATCAATTATTGTATTCACCATAGCATCGTTCCTGTGCGGTAATGCTACATCGCTCAACCAACTTGTAATGTTCAGGATATTACAGGGAATTGCAGGTGGTGGGCTAATATCTACCGGCCAAACCATACTGATAGAGACCTGGCCTCGCGAACAAATTGGTACAGCTACCGCTCTGTTTGGTTTAGGTGCGGTTGTAGGCCCTACTGTTGGCCCAACAATAGGCGGATGGATAACGGAGAACTATGCGTGGCCATGGATATTCTACGTGAACATCCCTGTAGGTGCGCTGGCTGTGTTCCTAACTGTCACCTACGTGCGGGAAACCCCCAAGGAGGAGAAAAAACCTATTGACTGGTGGGGAATTGGCTTGCTTGCTGTTGCCGTTGGTAGTTTACAGACCATCCTTGAAAAAGGAGAATCAGAAGACTGGTTTGCAAAAACTTATATACTTGTGCTCACCATTACCGCGGTATTGGGTACCATCCTGTTCATCTGGAGGGAACTAAGTACCGATCACCCTATCGTGAACTTCGCTATCATGCGGCATCGAAGCTTCTCTGTAGGCATGTTTACGTCCTTTATTTTGGGCTTCGGTTTGTATGGCTCGGTATTCGTATTCCCGGTATTCTGTCAAAACCTGCTGGGCTTTAACGCGCAGCAAACGGGCGAACTTTTGTTCCCCGGCGGGGTCTGTACCATTGTGATGATGCCCTTTATAGGTAAAATGCTTAATAAGGGCATACCGGCGCAGTTTATGGCAACAGGTGGTATGTTCTTATTTTTTGTATTCACCACCATGTTAAGCAACTCTACGCTGCAAACAGGACAGGGTGATGTGCTGATACCGCTTTTAATAAGGGGTGTTGGTATGGCGCTGTTGTTTGTGCCACTCACTACATTGGCTATGTCGGACCTAAAGGGGCCAGAGTTGGGTCAGGGTTCGGGATTAAACAATATGATGCGCCAACTGGGTGGCTCTTTTGGTATTGCTGCTCTTACAACACTTATACATGTGCGCCAGGGCTTTCACCGCACATCATTGGTAACACACATCAATCCATATAATAATGCGTTTACCGAGCGTTTAAATATGCTTACTCATGCTTTTATGGCCAAGGGGAAATCTATGCTGGACGCCACACATATGGCTTATGCAGCAATAGAAGGTACCGTTATAAGGCAAACGATGCTTTTGTCGTATGACGATGCATATTGGGTATCCGGGCTCATCATGCTGTTCTCGATACCGTTGATCTATTTGCAGCCGTTCCGTAAGAACATGAAGGCTGTTGCAGATGCACATTAATAATAAAAGCCGTTACAGTCTTATCGACGTAACGGCTTCTCCAAAAAAATCAACAATTAAATTCTGCAGCCCCAACCGGGTTCACAACAAGTTTCAGTTAAAAAATCTTATGATCGGAAGAGGCGGTATAATCTTATGCCTTAAAATTGTTGTTTTTAATTAACAAACGCAAATTTAATTTCATAAAATTTTCATAATTCAATTTATATACAAAGGGGGCTGGTTTACACCATCCCCCTTTGTATATCTGATAGCTTCAGAGAAGCTTAGAATATTACTTTGCCGGTAGCAGTTACCAACGAGGCAATGCGCACGGCGTCAAAAATGCGTTCTTCGGTTGTGCCCAGCTTTATAAGAGAGTCTTCGTGAGCGTTAACGCACATTTCGCAACCATTAACTGCAGAAATGGCAAGGCTCATCAGTTCAAAAAACTCTTTACCTGTAACAGGTTTCATCATTAGCTGCATGCGTATGCGTGCAGGTATCTGCGTATACTTTTCCTTTTGAGTAAAGTGACGGAACCTGTAGAACACGTTATTTGATGCCAGTAACGATGCACAGCCAACAGCCTCTGCAATGTCTGCAGCAGTTGCGCCCTGCTCTTCGGCATACTTTGTATAGTAGTTGGTAAGCGGCAGGTTATTATTGTTTACAGCGGTGCTCAGGCCAAGTAACGCGCATTCTTTTTCGGTAAGATGAGCTGAAGTAAGCGTGCTGGTAAAATTCAATTTAAAATCGCGCAGATAGCGGGATTCGCCTTTTTCAAGCAAGGTCAGGCTACCGGTGCGGTAGTTATTTTCAAGACCTACGCTTTGTAGTATCTCTTGTATCAGTTCGGTACTTTCTGACATGATGTTTTTTTTATTTAAAATGGTAGACAAAAAAATAACCACAGAGAACGCAGAGGTAGTTACAGAGTGGCAGAGTTTATCCCCGTGTACCCTGTGCCTTCTTTGTGCTCCCTGTGGTTAAAAGCTATTATAAGGGATACTTATACAGTTAAAGTTTCCTGGCCTTTTTCCCAGTTGCAAGGGCAAAGCTCGTCAGTTTGTAAACCGTCAAGTACGCGCAATACTTCTTTAACATTACGGCCAACGTTCAGGTCGTTAACAGATACCCAACGGATGATACCTTGTGGGTCTACGATGAAAGTAGCACGGTAAGCAATTTTTTCATTCGGCTCTAATATACCCAGGTCTTCAGCCAATGATTTTGAAGTGTCAGCAAGCATCGGGAATTTAAGATCGCGCAGATCATCGTGGTTTCTTCTCCATGCAGCGTGAACGAATTCAGAATCTGTAGAAGCACCAATTAAACGGGTGTCGCGGTCACGGAACTCACCGTAAGCTCTGTTGAACTCAGCAATCTCAGTTGGGCAAACAAAAGTAAAATCTTTTGGCCACCAGAACATTACGGTCCACACGTTATCTTCATTCACCAGGAACTCTGATGTAATGGTTTCAAACTCTTTACCTTTTTCGATGCTGGTTACTGCAGTTTTAGAAAATTCCGGAAATTTTTGTCCTATCGTTAACATAACAGATGTTTTATTAAAATTTATGCAACAAATATACGGCTAAAACCATGCGGATTTCATTCTTAATATCTATGGGTTATAGGCAAAACCTATAGTGTTCTAAATACACTGATAGCTAGTATTTTAGATCAAGATTACGCCTGTTTTTTATACCGCATGCGCAATTGTTGCCTCTAAAACCGGCGCCTGTTTTTCTTTAAGCTTTTCTTTGTGCAGATAACGCCAGTGCAGTGCGCCTATAAGCAGCGCTGCAACTCCCTCCAGCAGCATGGTATTAGTGGTACCTATCCACTTAGATACTGCACCTATAACCAACCCGCCCAGCGGCTGCATACCAAAGAAAGCCATAGCGTAAAAGCTAATCACCCGTCCGCGCATGTCATAAGCCACAGTCGTTTGTATTAAAGTATTGCTAATGGTGATCTGCGACATCATACCAAAGCCGGCAATGGTCACAAACAACAAGGCCAGCGGATAACTTCCCTCGTGCGAGAACAGGATTAACCCCGTGCCAAATACCAGTGTATTGATGAACAGGATCTGCTTTAAGTTACTGCCGGGCTTAAGTGAGGCCAGGAATATAGCCCCGGAAAAAGCACCAAGGCCGATAAAGCTATCTATAACACCAAACGTTGAGGCCGTGCCATGAAAAACGTCCTTAGCGTAGTATGGTATAAGGGTACTAAACGGCAATACAAACAGGCTAATGAGCGCAAGCATAATAAGCACAAAACCAATTGATGGTGTTTGCTTGATGTATGTAAAGCCTTCTTTCAGGTCGGCAAAAGCATTACCGGCATGCGGTTTATGTTCTACCTTAGGCAACCTCATCATTAGTAAGGAACCAATAACAGCAATAAAGCTGACAGCGTTTATTCCGAAGCAGGCATCGTCGCCAAAGGTCTCCAGCACCAGCCCGGCAATACCAGGGCCTATAAGCCGCGACAGGTTTACCATAGACGAGTTTAACGCCAGGGCATTGGGCAGATCGCTTTTATCTTCCACCATATCATAAACCAGCGACTGCCTCGCCGGCACATCAAAGGCGTTGATAATGCCCAGTAGCACGCTCAGCGTAAGTATTTGCCATACCTCGTAGTGATTAAAAAAGATAAGCAGCGCCAGCAGCACAGCCTGTACCATGGAGAGCACCTGTGTAGTAAGCAACACCTTAAACTTGCTGTACCGGTCGCTGGTTACGCCACCTATTAACGAAAAAATAAAGGAAGGGAACTGGCTGGCGAACAGCGTAAGCCCCAGCATAAATGTAGAATGCGTAAGTGTATAAATCACCCAACTTACAGCGGTCTTCTGCATCCAGGTACCGATGAGCGATACCGATTGCCCCGCAAAGTATAACCGGTAATTACGGCTGCGGAACGCTTTAAAAGTACTGATATTCATATGATAACCCTTTATGCGCAAACTCACGGGGTTACTCTGTTTCTACAAGCTTTGTTAATGGTGCAATTGCTTTTAATAAAATCTCCTGCTCTTCGGCTGTACAGGTGGCTGCAATGGCATGGCTTAACCACTCCACCCGTTCGTTACGGATCTGCGATAATACCTTCTCCCCTTCGGCAGATAAGGAGATCAGCACCTTGCGCTTGTCTGTTTCTGACACAGCGCGGCTGATGTATCCTAACTCATCCAAATGGCTTAAAATTTGCGACATGGACTGGTTGGTGATCTTCTCCATTGCGGCAAGCTCGCTTGGTAAAAGCTGCGCTTTATCCAGCAATGCCAAGGTAGACCGTTCGGTAAGTGAAAGCCTGCTGCCTGTGGCAGATTCCTTACGCAACTTCTTTATCAGCCGGGTAACGGTTACGCGTAACTGAGATGCCAGATCATCAATATCAACTTTGCTCATTTAATTAAGTAAACTAATAAGTTTGCCTTACAAATATACGGTCAAAGTGCCGGTTTGTTTATCATGAAAGTATCATTTGTAAGCACCATAATTCATATACAGATTTTTTTGCGTTAATCCAAATAACAGTGAAAATAGCTGTTTTTAATGGTGCAAAAAAGTGTGGTTCTTGCTGGTAAATAGCCGGTTATACAAGTGTTCATTTCCGGCGTTCACGAAAAACACTGAACAAAAAAGACGCGTTGTGCCGCGTCTCTTTTGTTTTTTAAGATGAGGTGGTTGCTACAAAATATACTTTGTGCTCAGGAAATTGGAATCGTTATCATTCACAATTTCATTGATAAGTTGCTTGTTGGTATCATTCATCTTGGTAGCCACTAATGACCGTATAGAGAACGAACGCAAAGCGTCATGCACAGACAGGGTGCCCTCGGCACTGTCCTTTCGCCCGGTGAACGGGAACACATCCGGCCCGCGCTGGCATTGGCTGTTGATGTTCACGCGGCTTACCAGGTTCACAAACGGGTCTATCAATGACGATATCTCTTTGGCATCATTACTGAAGATGCTTACTTGCATACCATGTGGTGAATCTATCTGGTATTTAATTGGTTCTTCAATATCTTCAAACGGTACAACCGGAATTACTGGTCCGAACTGCTCCTCACGGTACAGCTTCATCTTCTCATTCACGGGGTAAACCACCGCCGGGAAAACAAAGGATTCGGCAGTGACGCCGCCGTGTTCGTTCATTACTTTGGCACCATTGGCAATAGCATCATCTATACACTCTTTCAGGTAGTCGGGCTTGTGCGGCTCGGGTAGTGGTGTAAGCTTTACATCCTTTTCCCATGGCAGGCCGGGTTTCATTGCGTCTACAGCAGCACTAAGCAGTTTCAGGAACTCATCTGCAACTTTTTTGTGTACAAATATCATCTTGATGGCCGTACAACGTTGTCCGTTGAAAGATAACGCCCCTAGTATACACTCGCTTACGGCAAGTTTCAGATCGGCGTGCTTGGTAACTATAGCAGCGTTCTTGGCATCCAGGCTTAACACCGCACGCAGGCGGTTTACTTTTGGATGGCGCTTTTTAAGATCATTAGCCACCTTACTGCTTCCAATAAAGGCCAGTACGTTGATCTTGCCGGTAGCCATAAGTCCTGGTGTAACCACTGCTCCGCGGCCATAAACCGTATTTACCACACCTTTAGGAAAAGCATCTTTAAACGCCTGCAGCAATGGGTAATGCAGTAGCGTACCATGCTTAGGTGGTTTGAACAGAATGGTGTTGCCCATTATCAGCGCGGGTATTAGCGTGGTAAAGGTCTCGTTAAGAGGATAGTTAAAAGGCCCCATACACAGCACAACACCCAACGGCGAGCGTCGGATCTGCGCTACCAAACCCTCGGCCATTTCAAAACGGGATGATTGACGGTCGATGTCCTTCAGTCCGTCTATAGTTGCATTGATGTATTCCACCGTGCGGTCAAATTCTTTGATAGAATCGGCATAGGACTTACCTATCTCCCACATTATCAGCTTCACTATCAGCGTACGCTGCTCAATCATTTTATACACGAACTTGTCCATGCACTTGATGCGGTCTGCTACGCTCATCGTTGGCCATTCGCCGCGGCCGTTGTCATACGCATGGAGGGCAGCATCCATAGCTTCCATGGCTTCAGTTTCGGTGCAGACAGGATAGGTACCAATTAGCTTACGCTTGTAATTACCATCAGCCTGCGGGATCATCACGGGCGAATACACTTCACTTACCTCCCCGCTCCACTGGCGCATTTCGCCATTTACGAGGTATTCGCGTTGATGTATCTCCTCTATCCGATGTTCTGCAGGTATCTGTTCTTCAGGCACGAACATGGCCTGTAGTTGATCTTTAAAGTCGCTCATAGGCATGAAAAGTTTGAAATGCTATCCGCAAATGGGGGATATACAAGTATTAATATTTAATTTAACGGTGGCGGCGGCAAAACCACCTGCGTCATGCGGCCATACTGGTTCTCCAGTTTTGATGCGGCAGCCTTATCCATAAACCATAGCAGGTCACCATTGCTTGGCTGTATTAGTTGTGCCGGATATAACTCGACATTCTTTTCATCCTCCAGAATGTGTTTTACGGCTTCGGCTTTACCTTCACCATAAACAAGGAAGGCGATATGATGCGCGATGTTAATGAGCGGTGCCGTAAAGGTTATCCGGTTCATCTTTACTTCGTCAATATATAACGCCTGTACGCTTGCACTTTCATCATGTAATACTGGTGTATGAGGAAAAAGGGACGCAGTATGCGAGTTGTCACCTAATCCCAAAATGATGAGGTCGAAACTAGAATTCCCCTCATCAAAAAAGTTCATCAGCGCGGTTGTGTACTCTTTTGCTGCTTCTTCCGCACCTAAATGGGTCTCAATAGCAAATATCTGCGACTCGTCTATTCCCAGCGGCTCAAACAACGTGTTCTTAGCCATCAAGTAGTTGCTCTGCTGATCTGTCAACGGTACATCGCGCTCATCGCCAAAAAAGAAATAAACCTTATCCCATTCTATCTTGTCGCGGTACTCGCTTGCCAGCAGTTCGTGCAATTTCTTGGGAGAACTACCGCCGCTTAGTGCTACCGTAAAACGATCGCGCTCTTCGATAGCTTCAGCGGCTATCTGAGCGAAGTACATCGCAAGTTGCGCTATTACATCATCTGGTGTGTTAGCTATGTTAAGGTGCATATTGCTTATTTTTTTCCGTTAACGGGCAGTGTGAACCAATTGAAACCATCGCGGGCTATTAAAGCCTCAGCAGACTCCGGCCCCCATGAATCGGCACTGTAATTAGGGAAGTTCAGGCTCTTTTTATTTTGCCAGGTGCTCAGAATAGGCATTACCAGTTCCCACGCAGCTTCTACCTGGTCGCCACGCATGAATAATGTCTGGTCGCCAAGCATGGTATCTAATATCAGGGTTTCGTAAGCTTCCGGCGCCTGGTTGGTGTAAGTGCCTTTATAATCAAATACCATATCTACCGGGTTCAGCACCATGTCAATACCAGGGCGTTTGGCCTGCACCTGTAAGCGGATGCTCATTTCCGGCTGTATGCTAATGATCAACCTATTTTGTTGCCAGCTTTCGGCCGCTTCTGTCGGGAAGATCAAGTGTGGTACATCCTTAAACTGGATAGTAATTACCGATGATGACTGGTGCATGCGCTTACCTGTACGCAGGTAGAAAGGCACACCCTGCCAGCGCCAGTTATCCACAAAAAATTTAATAGCAGCAAATGTTTCGGTATTCGACTGCGGATCAACCTTCTGTTCCTCACGATAGCCGGGTACTTCTTTGCCTTTCATCCAGCCGCTACCATACTGGCCTCTAACTGCTGAGTTACGCACATCTTCCGGCGTGAACTTGCGCATGGCCCTTAGCACATCTACCTTGCGGTCGCGTACCTCGTTAGCGTTAAAGCTAACAGGCGGCTCCATGGCAATGTGGCAAAGTAACTGCAACAGGTGATTTTGTATCATGTCGCGCATAGCGCCTGAGCCATCATAATAGTCTCCGCGCTCTTCCACCCCTAATTGCTCGGTTACGGATATCTGCACGTGTTCAATATAGTTCCGGTTCCACAATGGCTCCATAATGGAGTTAGCGAAACGGAATGCCATGATGTTCTGAACAGTTTCTTTACCCAAATAATGGTCTATTCGGTAGATCTGGCACTCGTCAAAAATACCTGACAATAGCTGGTTAAGTTCTTTCGCAGTATCCAGGTCATGCCCAAATGGTTTCTCGATTATGATCCTAACGCGGTCCTTATCTTCAGCTAATTGAGCTTTGGAAATGTTTGACGCGATGATCGGGAAGAAGTTTGGTGCAACCGCCAGATAGAATATAACGTTTGCTTGGGTCTTCCATTCTTCATTATGCTTTTCTATGCGTTTGCCAAACTCTTTATAGGTCTCAAAATCTGTTGCGTCAGATACCTGGTAGTAAATGCTGTTCACAAATTTTTCCCACTTCTTACCGTCAACTTTCCCGCTGCGCGAGAATTGGTTGATGTCGTTAAACATGTTCTCACGGAATTGCTCATCTGTAAGCTTTGTACGGCCTGTTCCTATGATAGAGAACTGCTCTGGCAGCCATCCGTCAAGAAAGAGGTTGTATAAAGCGGGTGCTATTTTGCGTGAGTTAAGGTCTCCGGTTGCACCGAAGATCACAAATATGGTAGGGGGCGATTTAACGTTGCTCATGATGATGTTTTTTGAGAGTCAGGAGTTAAGAGTCAGGAATCAAGACATGAACATAAATGAGTTTGTGTCCTGACTCTTGATTCTTACTTCTTGATTCTATTCTTAGTCTTGTTTAGCGGTCCACTGTGTATGGAATGTACCTTCTTTGCCTATCAGCTCGTAAGTGTGTGCGCCAAAATAATCGCGCTGCGCTTGAGTAAGGTTAGATGGCATGCGTTCGCTGCGGAAAGCATCAAAATAGCTTAGCGATGCTGCGTAAGCAGGCGCTGCTATGCCTGCATTAACTGCGGCTGCTACCACTTTACGAATGCCCGGCAGCAGGCTGGTCACAATGTCGCTTACGTCGCCGTCAAGCAGCAAGTGCGCTAACTTAGGATCTTTGCCGTAAGCACCGTAGATGTTCTCCAGGAATTTAGAACGGATGATACATCCGCCTCTCCATATCTTGGCTATCTCATCAAGCTTTAGATCGTATTTGTACTCAGCAGACGCATTGGAGAGCATGTGCATTCCCTGCGCGTAGCTGATGATCATTGTAAAATAAAAGGCTTGTTCCAAAGCAGTCAGCAGCTCTTCTTTATTACCCTCTATCTGCTGGTGATCAGCCGTGCTGTAAATGCCTGCTGCTTTAGTGCGTAGCTCCTTGTACTTAGAAAGGTCGCGCATTGCAACAGCGGTATCTACCGTTGGGATGGGTGCCTGTAAGTCCATTGCGCTTTGCGAGGTCCATTTGCCGGTACCTTTAGCGCGTGCTTCATCCTTAATATCGTCTAACAACAGGTGGTCCGTACCGGGAGCATTAAATTTGAAGATGTCCTTGGTAATATCCAGCAGGAAAGACTGCAAGCGGCCATCGTTCCACCGGGCAAATACTTCGCCTATGTGTGCGTTGTCCATCTTCAAGCCCTTTTTCATGATCTCGTACGTTTCGGCAAGCAATTGCATTATACCGTACTCAATGCCGTTATGCACCATTTTCACGAAGTGACCCGATGCACCCGGACCAATGTAAGTTACGCAAGGTGCGTCGTCTACTTTAGCTGCGATAGCTTCAAAGATCGGCTTCATCACGTTGTAAGCGTCCTTGTCGCCGCCTGGCATCATGCTTGGGCCTTTGCGAGCGCCTTCTTCACCACCAGATACACCCATGCCGAAGAAGTGCAAACCTTTAGCTTCCAGCTCTTCTACACGGCGGTTGGTGTCAGTAAAGTGGGAGTTACCGCCATCAATTAAAATATCACCTTTATCCAACAACGGGCTCAGCTCTGCAATAACACTATCAACTGGTTTGCCTGCAGGCACCAGCATCATAATGGCGCGTGGTGTAGTCAGGCTTTGTATAAATTCATTCACATCAATAAAACCCTTTACGGCGAACTTGTCGCCCTCCTGGTTAAGCGAATCTACCTTACCCTGATCTTTATCGTGCCCCGCCACTGCAAAGCCATGATCGGCCATGTTCAATAGCAGGCTGCGGCCCATAACACCAAGGCCTATCATACCAAAAGCGTACTTATCTGTTGTTGTGCTCATGTTAGTTGAGTTTTTGCTCTTTAAGTTCGTTCAATATCTTTTTTGTTGTCTCAAAATCCGTGTGCTGGTAAGCACGAATGCCCAGGTTCTCTGCCATTTTTACAAACATTATCCTGTCATCAAAGTACACACACTGATTTGGTGATGCCTGCGCGATGCCCATAGCCAGCTGCCATATACCGGGGTCAGGTTTGCGCATTTTAACTTCACACGAGGAGATAAATGCATCAAAGCACTCGTGCAGTTTAAACTTTTGCACACGATAATCATTCAGCTCCTTGCCCTCGTTGTTAATAGAGATAATGCGGAAACCACAATCTTTCTTCCACTCCTTTAACCAGGCCAGCATATCCGGAAGTTCTATCGACTGTGAGTACATGAATTCCTTAAAATCTTCCCGGACAAAATCTCGCGGCTGATTAAATATTACGGTATCCAGGTACTGGTCAAGCGTAATGCTTCCTATCTCGTAAACGTTGAAGATAAAGTTGTGCAAGGCGTTAACTTCCTCGTAGTCTAAACCAAATTTGTTCGCAGCTTCACGGCGTGATTCGTGGCCCCAGCCGTTCGTAAGCAGTATGCCGCCGACGTCAAAAAAGAGGATCTTCAGGTCATTATACTTTGCCATCGGGATCTGCTTACGCTTTGTTTTTTTGATCCTCTATTGCTTTGAGCAATTTCTCGAATGGCTTGTTAAATTTCTCAATACCCTCGTCTTCCAACTGCTGAGTTATCGCGTCAAGATCAATCCCCAACTCTTTAAGCTTAGCAAGCGTTTCTGTTGCTTTATCCAGGCCTTGCTCTAATGTATTTGCAGCTACGCCATGATCACGGAAAGCATCTATTGTTTCCAATGGAACGGTGTCAACGGTATCCGGACCAATAAGAGCTTCTACGTATTTAGTGTCTTTAAAAGCGGGGTTCTTGCTGCCGGTACTTGCCCAAAGCAAACGCTGTGGTTTTGCACCCTGCTCCTCAAGTTTTTTCCAACGCTCGGTGCTAAATACGCGTTTGTAAATCTCATATGCCTTCTTTGCAGATGCAACGGCTACTTCACCAACCAGCTCTTTTTCACCTTTCTCTTCTAATAAAGGATCAACAACCACGTCTATCCGGCTTAAAAAGAAACTGGCTACGGATGATATATGCGCTATTTTATGACCGGCGGCTAAATGATCTTCCAGACCTGAAATGTACGCCTCTGTAACAGCTTCGTAACGCTCCAGCCCAAACAGCAGGGTAACGTTTACGTTGATACCTTTTGCTATCGTTTCGCGTATTGCTTGCAACCCAGGCTTAGTACCAGGGATCTTGATCATCACGTTTTTACGATCAACTTTGTTCCAAAGCTCCTCTGCTTGTTTTATAGTACCTTCGGTATCAAGCGCGAGGAAAGGAGATACTTCCAAACTAACATAGCCATCTGCACCTACGACGCCTTCGTTGTACACGCTGTCGAAAATGTCGCAAGCCGCCTGTATGTCTTTTACAGCAAGTTCAAAAAACAACTTTTCAGTAGTTTCTGCATTTGCACCGAGTTCTTTTACATCGGCATCGTAATCGCTGCTGCTGCTAATTGCCTTTTCAAAAATAGCCGGATTAGAGGTTACTCCTCTTACGCCATCCTCGTCAATTAATTTCTTCAGCTTGCCTGAGGAGATGATCTCGCGATCAATAAAATCAAGCCAGATGCTCTGACCGAAATCGTGTATTTGCTTAACATTGCTAGTTGCCATATCAGGTATGTTTAATTTGTTGTTGTTCTAATAGTAAATTGTCTACAGCGGCAAAGTTGGGGCCAATGCAACCGTAGCGTATAATCTCAATATCATTCTTTAGCTACCGGAGTGTAATTGTACTACTCATTAGCAGCTACCAGTATGTTCAGGTCGTAACCAATGAACAAGCCACTTTCTATGACGCCGGTTATCGATTTAATGTCGCGCTCTAAACTATCTGACACATTATCGAAATAGCAATCGAGCACCATATTGTTGTTCTCGGTGATCACAGGACCATCCTTCCCTTTAGCAGGGCGGATAGATGCGTCATTAGCGCCAATCTTTCTCAACTCCGCGCTAACATGCAACAGCGCCTGGGGGAAAACCTCTACGGGTACCGGAAAGTTGGTGTTTATTTTTTGCACCATCTTACTCTCGTCCACAATAATGTAGTTCACCGCGCTGCTGCTTATCAGTAGTTTTTCTTTGAACATTGCTCCGCCACGGCCTTTAATTAGCCAGTTGTTGGGGTCTACTTCATCAGCGCCGTCAAACAGCCAGCCGGGCGTATGCTCGAATGTACTGGTAAGCGGAATGCCCAACTTTGCACAGAACATAGATATCTCCAAAGATGTCGGTATAGCCAGTATGTTCAGCTTTTCGGTTCTTATCCTTTCGGCAATTGCCAAGAGGGCCAGGTAAACCGTTGAACCGGAGCCCACACCCAGTACGTCGCCATCTTTTACCATGGCAGCTATCTGGGAGGCAACCTTTTGCTTGCCCGTAACATTGGTGATTGTACCAGACCATTGAAGGTCTTTTATCAGATCGCTCATGTTATAGTGAGTGGTGAGTAGTTAATAGTGAGTAGTTGTCGCAGTTTAACCGCTCACCCACTCACTATTTACAACTGACTATTTACAATATTGCTTTTGCTTTAGCCACTACGTTTTCTACTGTAAAGCCGAAGTGTTTATACAGATCTTCAGCAGGTGCAGATTCGCCAAAGGTGGTCATACCCAGCATGTCGCCTTCGTCTGTAGTGTATTTGTGCCAGCCCATTGGCGAAGCCATTTCTACTGCTAAGCGTTTGCGGCTTGCCTTAGGTAGTATCGATTCTTTATACTCCGCACTTTGTTTCTCGAATAATTCCCAAGATGGCATGCTTACCACACGCGTAGAGATGCCTTCAGCTTCCAATTTTTCCTGTGCTTGTAGTATCAATGCTACTTCAGAGCCTGTTGCCATTAGTATCAGATCGGGGTTGCCACTTTCTTTCGAAAGCACATACGCGCCTTTTTCAAGATCAGCAGCTTTACCGTATTTATCCTGATCAAGTATAGGTAAGCCCTGACGAGTAAAGATCAGCACTGTTGGCCCGCCTTTTTTCTCAATAGCCACTTTCCAGGCGTAAGCAGTTTCGTTAGCATCAGCCGGACGAATAACAGTTACGTTTGGAATAGCGCGAAGAGAAGCCAGATGTTCAATTGGCTGGTGTGTCGTTCCGTCTTCGCCTAAACCTATACTATCATGCGTGTAAACGAATATTGGGTTAATTTTCATGATGGCTGCCAAACGGATCGGCGGGCGCATATAATCAGCAAATTGCAGGAAGGTTGCGCCAAATGGCAGCAGGCCTTTTGTTAAAGCCATACCATTAAGTGCCGAACCCATTGCATGCTCACGGATACCGAAGTGGAAGTTGCGGCCACCACGGTTCTCTGAAGTAAATGAATCAAAGTCCTTTAGGTTGGTCTCTGTTGATGGCGCAAGGTCAGCCGCGCCGCCAATTAGATTTGGCAAACCCGCCGCAATTGCATTTAACACTTTGCCAGAAGCCTGGCGTGTAGCCATCTTCGGATCAGAGCCTTTAAAAACAGGCAGTTTGTCGGCCCAGCCAGAAGGTAGTTCGCCTTTAAACGCAGCTTCATACTCAGCTGCAAGTTCAGGGAATTTTTCTTTGTACTTAGCGAACAACTCGTTCCACTTATCCTCTTTTTTGCCGCCGCGTGCGCCTTTTTCTGCGTAGTATTTGGCAACCTCTTCTGGTATTTCAAAAGATTTTTCAGGATCAAAGCCAAAGAATTCTTTAACCAACTTGATCTCGTCTGCACCAAGCGGTGAACCGTGAGAACCTGCAGTCCCTGATTTGTTAGGACTACCGTATGCAATAAGTGAACGAACGCGTATCAACGATGGTTTCTGGGTTTCGGATCTTGCGTTTATTAAAGCAAGCTCCAAAGCATGGGTATCGTTAACATCCGGAAGGTCCTGCACATGCCAGCCATATGCACGGAAACGTGCACTTACATCCTCGTTAAACGCGATGTTGGTGCTGCCTTCTATCGAGATGTGGTTATCATCGTATATATAAATAAGATTGCCTAACTCAAGATGACCTGCTAATGAGGCGGCCTCAGATGTAACTCCTTCCATCATATCGCCATCACTTACGATAGCATAGATGTAATAGTCGAAAAGAGAGAAGCCCGGCTTGTTGTAACGGGCAGCTAAATGCTTTTGAGCAATAGCGAAACCTACACCATTGGCAAAGCCCTGGCCTAAGGGACCGGTTGTTACATCAACACCCGGTGCCAACCCATACTCGGGGTGGCCGGCGGTTTTGCTGTTCATCTGGCGAAAAGCCTTCAGATCATCTAAAGATAGATCGTAACCGGTTAAGTGTAAGAAGTTATATTGCAGGATACAAGCATGACCCGCCGACAAAATAAACCTGTCGCGGTTTGCCCAATCTGGGTTTTTAGGATTATAGTTTAAAAATTTAGTCCAAAGCACATGGCCCAGCGGCGCAAGTGCCATTGCAGTACCCGGGTGGCCTGAGTTTGCTTTCTGTACAGCATCTGCAGACAGTACCCTTACGGTGTCAATTGCTAACTTTTCCAGTTCTTCGTTCGGTTTTTCCATTATTGTGAGTTGATTGGAGTTTTAATTATTTAGTAGGAGTAGCCATAGCCGTGTGTGTAACCGGGTGTTTATCCTCCTGCCATAATCTTGCCCCGCCTTTAATGCCGTCGGCATTGGTTACTATTTTCATGTTCTTGTCCAGCTTAAAATTAAGCTTGTCGGAGTTTCCGCCACCTATGTATAAGTAGTCGTAGTTGAATACGGTTTTTAAAACTTTAAAAACTTTTTTAATTCGTGTGTTCCATTTCTTTACACCTTCCTTGTCTAATGCCTTATCGCCAATGTACTCATCATAGTCGCGGCCTTTAGATATGGGGTGATGCGCTACTTCAAGGTGTGGCAGCAAGTGCCCGTCCATCAGCAATGCGGTACCGAAGCCGGTACCAAGTGTTATCACCATCTCCAGCCCTTTGCCTTCTACTACGCCAAGCCCCTGCATATCTGCATCATTTACCACTTGTGCATCTTTACCGAGGGCGGTAACCAGCAACTGGCGAAAGTCAACGTCCTTCCAGTATTCGTTGCCCAGGTTAGGAGCCGTTTTCACCACACCATTGCGTACATAGCCAGGGAAGCCGACTGATATACGATCATACTCCGGAAAGTCTTTAACTAATGTCTTGATGGATTTAATAACATTATCAGGATTGGCCGGGTTTGGGGTTACAACTTTCTTGTAATCCATCTTCAGCGCGCCTTTGTTATCTAGGATTGTGCCCTTAATGCTTGAGCCACCTATATCTATAGAGAGTATTCTTAACTGGGCAGTGGTGTTTTTCATTTGAACCAGTGGTGTAATGGTGATGTTGTGCGTGTAAATATCACATTTTAAATAATAATTAGGTATTATTTAGCTATAATATTGAACATCAAATAAAAAAATCAAACGTAACCTGGGCATAACGCCGGTGTTATATTTGTGTGTGCTCCAAATGTAACAGCACCACCTTTAAAAAAGTTAGCTATGCCAGCTTTTATGACATTGTTTAAACACCCAACGGCTAAAAAGACAAAAGCAGGATGCTATTAACAACATTCACTTAAAACAGAACTATACCAGCCACACTGTACAATAACGCTTATCCTATTTTCCTCCCGATTGCTTTACCATAAACTCCAGTGCAGCTTTATCAAAAAGCGCTGTTGGCACTTGTTTTTCGCCAAGCTGCATCATTTTGCTGTTAGTAGTTTTATACATCGGCCATATGGGTAGCCCCGGACCGTTAGGGTCTCCCTTAGTTGCAAAGTTTACCCAATAGCTTGACATCACATCCGCCAGCTTTTGATCTCCCGGTTCAAAAGGCCGGTTCAGGAACTTTAGGTTATTAAAGGCATAAGCAACTTCTGCCGTGTGGAACGCGCCGTACTTTTTGAAGGCCTCGTTAGCGGGTACCCGGCGCACAAAACGGTAAAGGTAAACAGGCCTGCCTTTACTTGCCTGTACATTGGCCCAGGTAAAGTTTTGAATACCAAAGGTAATATCGCGCGATATATTAATCTGCGAGCGCTCCGCTTCCGCGTCGGTATTAGCAGGGTACAACTTTAAAAACTCTGCCGCTTTTTGTTTATACTGTTTTTGTACATCTGCCTTGTAATCGGCAGCGTTCTTAAGCTTACCTATAAACGCATCGTCCATGTTCCAGCCGGTAAGCAGGTCTGCTTTGTTCTCTTTACCGGAGGCAAAGATAGTAGCTACATCCTGCGGCAGTATATAACCATCTACAATGGGCCGTGCATTGTGCTGTTTTAGAAGATCCTCAGCAGATAGCTTCCTTAGATCCGCCAATGAGTTGGCACCTAACTTCTTTGCAGTTTCTACCCCGCCCCTTTCGGCTTGGGCAAGCGTAGTGGCACCCAGCGGACCATTAATAAAACCAGCTCCGCTTTCGGCAATGGCGCGTTTAAACAAACCTTTTGCCTGCGGCGATGCTACCAGGTAATTTACGGCAAATGATCCTGCAGATTGCCCGGCTATGGTCACATTGTCCGGGTCACCACCAAAGGCGGCTATGTTAGTTTTTACCCATTGCAGCGCTGCGATAAGGTCCATCAATCCATAGTTACCCGAAGCATGATTAGGCGACTCTTTTGTTAGTTCAGGGTGTGCAAAAAAACCAAAAATGCCCACACGGTAAGGAATGCTCACTAATAACACCCCTTTTCGGGCAAGTGCTTCACCGTCGTAGATAGGTACGTTAGTTCCACCACTTACAAATCCTCCGCCGTACACCCATACAATTACCGGCCGCTTCTCACTTACGGCTTTAGCGCCCGTCCAAACGTTCAGGTACAAACAATCTTCGCTCAGGGGTTCATCTTTAATCAAAAACTCGCGCGTATAAACGCCGAACTCGTTTGGCTTACCTTGCATGGGGCTTTGTGCAAAGTTTGTACAGGCCCTTACATCTGTCCATGGTGTTACAGGCTGCGGCGCCTTCCAGCGCAGCTCTCCCACAGGTGGCGCGGCAAAAGGTATTCCCTTAAAGGACATCACAGCACCATCGGCACTGGCAGCGCCGGATACTGGCCCGGAACTGGTTTTCACAACTTTGAATGCATCCTGCGCTACAGCAAAGGCGCATAACAGCAATAACGGAAGGATGAGCAAGCGTTTCATAAGCGGCTAATTGGTTGTTGCTAATTTATGGTTTTGCCACGGCTTTTACATACTTAGCTGTACGGGCATCATTAATAACACCTTTCCAGTTTAAGCCGTAGCCAAAATCATAAGCATGCCCTTCACCGTCTTTAAATACCTTCATGTCATGAGGCACATCTTCAAACTGTGCTTCAACGGTAGCCATATCCACAGGCATTTGCATTGGCAGCAATGCCGATGGTTCCGCCTTCCCGGTAATTATATCCAGGCTGGCTTGTCCCTGTACACCAAAATCTCCAATAATAGCACTCGCCTGTTTTTCAAACTCACTAAATACCATCGGGTTGTTTAAATTAACCGATACGATAACCGGCTTACCCTTCATTTCCGCGTATGTATCTGTTACCATGGCGAGGTCGGTAACATTGGTAGATGTTTCTGCTTTACCTTTATAGCTCCTGTTGGTAAAAGACTCCAGCGGATCTCCGCCTGCTATACTGGTTGCACGCGCTGTTGCCGCCACGTACTTACCGTATTGTAGTGATATCGGCAGATACCCATTGCCTCCGTTTTTAGCGTCATCGGCATCATAGCCGCCGCGGCCAATTGGGCTAGAAATAAATACCAGGGCGTAATCCGCCTCGTCCGGGTTGTCAGTGACCTTAAAGTACTTTTTAACCGTTTCTATATTTACCGGGTACTCTAATGATTCCGGCGTTTTCATGCCAAGGAAGTTCACGCCTGCAGGTGTAAATTTCTTTGGCACATAAACCGTTTTGCCGGTTTGCAGCGGCAGTACGTTGTTCTTGTTTTTTAGCATTACGATAGACTTCAGTTGGGCATCGTATCCTGCTGCCATAAACTCCGGATTGCCTACGACTCTTTTTGATTGCTCTGCATCCAGGTAGGGGTTCTCAAACAGGCCGGTCTGGAATATATTGCGCAGTAAACGCGTAGCCGATAGTTCGAAACGAGCACGCATAAATTTTTCGCCATGTTCTTTTACACCTATCTGGTAGGCTTCTATCACAGGCTTCATATCGTTATTACCGCCAAACTGGTCTACCCCCGCCATCAATATTTTATAGTGACGCTGGGCAATTGTCGCTTTTTCCATCCCCCACGATTTACCGGACAAAAAGCTGTTGATAACCGTTTCATCACCGGTAACCAGCCAATCGGTACACACCACGCCATCGTAGTGGTATTTATTGCGCAACAGGTCGGTAATAATGTATTTATTGTAGTTGTTAGCTACATTCTCGTGGTTCTTGGTGTCCTGCTTCCAGCTAATAGTGTAATAAGGCATTACGGCGGCGGCCATTTTGGTTTTGCCGTTCAGCTTGAAAGCGCCTTCGGTAAATGGCACCATGTGCTGGGCAAAGTTATTGCCCGGGTAAACAGCATACTTACCAAAACCGTAGTGGGCATCACGCCCGCCCTCGCCGGCGCCACCGCCGGGCCAGTGTTTTACCATAGCATTTACACTTACGTAACCCCAGCCTTTGGCAATTTCGTCTTTACCCGTAGAGGTTTGGAAGCCATCTACGTAAGCTCTGGCCATATCGGCAGCCAGGTAAGGGTCCTCGCCGAAGGTTCCACTAAAGCGGTTCCAGCGCGGGTCTGTAGCTATATCAATTTGCGGCGACAAAGCAGTAGCAATGCCTAACGCGCGGTACTCCTGCCCTGCAATGCTGCCGAACTTTTGCGTTACAGATGGGTCGAACGTAGCAGCCATCCCCAACGATCCCGGCCACATAGAAATAGAACCACCTGCACCCGCGTTAAACTCGGCGGTAGCACGTGTGCCATGCCGCGGGTCGCTGCTGTTGTTGGCTGGTATCCCCAGGCCAATGCCCTCTACCAGGGCCTGCGCATTATTGTTCCATTTGGCGGCAACTTCCGCGCTTTGTACCGATGTGATCAATACATGCCGTACGTTGTCTTCTGTCAAGAATTTCTTTTGCTGATCGCTAAGATCCCAGGCATTTGCACCGCTTTCGGCAAATACTTTACCATTATAGCTGCCAGCAAAAGGGCCTGCCGGTGCCGCCGGTATAGGCTGATGCCGGCTGTATAACATCAGCCCTGCAATCTGCTCAACGCTCATTTTCGCAGCCAGGTCTCTAGCGCGCTCATCAACCGGCAGCCGCCAGTCTTCATACTTGTCCAGCTTACCGTTTTTGTTCAGGTCCTTAAAAGCTAGCCCGTCCACTATAAGCAATTTTACGCCTGACGTAGTGGAATAACCCAACTTTTGGCCGGCTTTGTTGGTCACAAAAACAATGTCACCTACCTTGTTTTCGGTGTACTTGGTTTGGGCTGCCGCAGCCAATGGCAGCATCATGCTAAGCAGCAGGTATCTTCTTTTCATTTATATGGTTGTTGTAAGATGATTTTATCTTCAGTTGCTCAATACACAAACAGGCACAAATTAGCACAGGAAGAACCCGGCTGTACATGCACGCTATAAGGGTAATACTAAGCTTAAAAATTATAACTGGTTGAAAGACAATCTTTGTGTCGATACTACACAATGGTAAAAATTATATTTTACAATAACAAATTAAAATAATGCGCGAACGTGACATCCTAAATGCCTTATAAACTAAGACTCGATTTCCAGTGCACAAAACTATTTACTATAATAGTGCGTTCCTACTTTCCAGTCACCCTACATTGAAAGGCGCAGTTGGCTGGCGTGAATTAATAGAATACGATGCTTTCAGAAAAACTAAAAGAACAAACGCAGCAAGATCATCAGTACCTCGAAAAAATGATGGTAAAGGATTTAAAAGCCATTCGCACTAACGGGGAGTACGCGGCTTTGTTACAGAAGTTTTACAGCTACTTTGGCGGATTAGAAGTCAAAATAGATGAAGTATTCGATAAAACCCAGCTACCGGATGCAGCCGAACGCCGCAAAGCACAATCGCTGGCAAATGATATTAGGTTTTTAGGCGGACAGGTTGCTGATAAGGCTACAGGAGTTGCACTACCCTCCATCAACAACCACCTGCAGGCTTTAGGAGCGCTGTATGTTATTGAAGGATCGACGCTGGGTGGTAAGATCATCAGCAAAATGATGCAGCAGCAGCTTGGCCTTACAAACAATGGTGTGACTTTTTTTGAAGGATACGGCGATCAATCCATGCGAATGTGGGGCACTTTCAAGGAAATGCTGAATACACAAGCGACCAACCCCGAACAGGAAGCAGTGGTGATAACCGCAGCTAATGAAACCTTCCGCAAGTTTGGCGATTGGTTTAAACACAGCGAAAACTAACGTTATTTGCGGAAAGCGATGCTGAATGTGGTGCCGCGCCCAAGTTCGCTGTCAACCCAAATCTTGCCTTTGTGCTTTTCTACAATGCGCTTAACAATGGCCAGCCCTACTCCGGTGCCTTCAATGTCGCCTACGTTATCCATCCGGTGAAAAAGCTCGAATACGCGCGGAAGTTGTTTTATATCTATGCCCAAGCCGTTATCTGTTACGGTATAAACAACCTCAAGGTCATTCTCCGTACCGTTTATTTCCACCACAGGTGGTTCCGACTTCATTGAGTATTTAATAGCGTTGCTGATGATATTTGCAAAAACCTGCGATATCATTACCGGATCGCCCTGTATGCGTGGAGTGCCGCCAATAGTGATCCTGGTATTTTCTGCATTGTACACCAATACCAGGTCTTTCACCTGATCTTTAATGATTTGCGACACGTCAATGTCAGTTGTTACCGGCTCGCTGCGGCCAATACGGGAGTAGTCCAGCACCTCCTCAATCATGTTATTCATCTTATCGGCACCCTCTCGTATACGGTCCAGCGCTTTAAGTGCCTGCGGCTTAAGTTCCTTGTCCCGGCTTAAGATTTGCGCATAGCTCTTTATAACCGCTATTGGGTTCTTAAGATCGTGCGATATGGTAAAGCTAAACGTGTCCAGCTCTTCGTAAGCTTGTTTCAGGCGCTCGTTCAGCAAGCGTATGGCACCCGCCTTCTGATTAATCGCATAAGAAATCTCACTTTTAAGCCTTACTATAGATTTTACTTCCTCGGCTCCCCACGGCTTTGAAGTACCTGTAACGGTTTGCGACCACTCCTCGAAAGATTTGCGTGGAGAGATCTGCATCATGCCATTACTGCTTACTTCAGCCGGTTTATCAGGATTGCCGGCCCATACTATAGTTTGCAGCTGCTCGGGCTTAAACCAAATTACGTACTCGCCCAGTTCCTTGGAAATGGTAAGCACCATCATGCCCGACGCTACTTCTTTAAACGCCTTAGCCTGCTCGAATTCTGCAGACAGGTGATGCGTATAGTATACCGACTCATTTATATTGGCCTTTATCCACCCGATCAACTCTGTTAGCTGATTATCGGCTGGTGTGTTGCCCAGCTTTTTAATATTGTTCTCAAAAACCAGCACAGCCCCTTTTGCATCGGTAACATCTAATAGCGTCACCGGGTTACCGGTAAGTGCTACCTCTATCTCGTTATCCTTAAGCATCAGTCTGCTTAGCTGGTCAACGGCGGTTTTGTAGCGCTCTTGTATGAACTGATTCTCTTCGTCCTGCCTGAATTCCAGTGCAGACGACAAAATTTGCCCGATAAGCTTTGCCGACTCGCGCGAACGGTAGTCAATAAAACGCGGTGTGTAGTTGTGACAGGCGATGAGGCCCCAAAGTTCCTGCTTATAGATAAGCGATATGCTAAAACTGGAGGCAACACCCATGTTTTTAAGGTACTGGATGTGTATGGGCGATACCGCGCGCAACTGCGACGGGGTAAGGTCCAGCGGTGTAACGTCACCGTTGTCTTCCCGTACAATGCCCGATGGCTCCGTGTTTACGTTAGCTATCAGGCGGGTAAGGTTACGCTTGTATAACTCACGTGCCTGCTGCGGGATATCTGATGCAGGATAGTGCAGTCCCAGCCACGATTGCAGGTCGTCATCTGCAGCTTCGGCAACCACTTCGCCGTGGCCGTCTTCCGCAAAACGGTATATCATTACCCTATCGTATCCAATAACGCTTTTCACCTGCATTACGCTGTTCTTAAGCAGGTTTTGCAGGTTTTTATCGGTAAGCATCTCAGAAAGAGAGCGGCCTATGGCCCTTTGCACATCGGTCTCGCTGTCTGACCGTGCCGGCTCAAACTCCAGCAGGTAATACTCTGCCGACGAAGAAATGATCAGGTGAAAAGGCTTGCCCTGAATATCTGTATTGAATGGATTAGTTTGTTCGAACCCGTTGTTCTTACCAAAAAGAATCAGCTGGCTTATAAAGTTTGGCGGTTCGTTAGTGCCAATCAGCGGCTCAATAGCTGTTACATGTTCACCCAGGATATTGGCTGGCATATTAGGTACAAAAGTGTGCAGATTATCGCTGTGAAAACGCACGACAAACTGTTTATCCATCACGATTAAAAAACCGTGCGCCTGTATTTTGCCCGGGATATGGATAGGCTCCTTATCGCAGTTACTGAGGTCGATGTTCAAAGGAAAATGTTGTTATAGATAGCTAAAAAGCAAATATGAAAATATAAAATCAATTAAGCAAAAATGATAGCCTGTCAGTTAAATAGCTGCCGTTGGCTTAAATTCATAATAAGTTAAAGTATCTAAACCAGTCTGGCAAATTTGTCTGCAACTTAATTTCGCGCTCGGCGTCCTTTAGTTCATATTTACTTTTTTATTCTTTATGCGTATTCGGCTCACCATTCTATTCGCATTATTCATTTCCGGGGCATGGGGACAAGCCAAATTGCCCGTGGCCACAAATTTCAGAAGGGCCTACGCTAACCAAACGCGTGATGTAAGCGGCCGTCCCGGAAAAAAGTACTGGCAAAATACCGCTGACTACGATATTAAAGTGACTTTCGATCAAGGTTCAATTACAGGCACTGAGTCCATACAATACATAAACAATAGTCCGGATACGCTTAAGAAGGTTGTTTTTAAGTTGTATCCGAATATTTTTAAACCTACTGCCATGCGCAACGTGGTTATTGATGACGGTGCCACTGGCGAGGGTGTAACCATCTCGACGATGAGCCTCAACAACAAGGTAATAGATATTAAGAAACGTTCGGTTCGTGGCACCAATCTTTATATCAACAGTGTTGCCATAGCGCCCGGTGCAACTGCCTCCTTTAACATTACCTATAACTACAAGCTAAATGACACTTCTTTTATCCGTACCGGCAGGGTAGAAAATGGTGCTTACATGGTGGCGTATTTTTTTCCACGTATTGCCGTTTACGACGACATAGACGGATGGAACGAATACCCCTACCTAGGTAAGGAAGAGTTTTATAACGATTACTGCAACTTTAAGGTAGCCATTACTACGCCCGGCAAAAACCAGGTTTGGGCAACAGGCGACCTAAAGAACACCGCTGACGTTTATGAACCTGCATTTGCCCAACGAATAGCCTACGCCGAAAATAACGATGCTATAACAGATATAATTACAGAACAAGACCTTAAAAACGGACACATAACTAAAAATGAAAGCGGCAACAACACCTGGCTTTTTGAAGCCCGCAATGTTACTGATTTCGCCTTTGCTGTAAGCGACCATTACATCTGGAAAGCATCAAGCGTAATGGTGGACGCCACCACAAAAAGGCGCACCCGGGTAGATGCGGTGTATAACCCCCAACATACCAATTTTGATCCCGTTGTAAACTTCGCGCGGAAAACCGTCGAGGCAATAAGCTTTAGGGTACCCTGTGTACCTTTCCCTTATTCACACCAAACCATATTTGAAGGATTAGATGCGATGGAATACCCTATGATGGTGAACAACTTGCCTTTTGATAAAAACGATGTGGCTTACTTTACCGCACACGAGATATTTCATGCCCTGTTCCCTTTTTACGTGGGAAGTAACGAAACCAAATATTCGTTTATGGACGAAGGCCCCGCCACCCTGGCAGAATTTACCCTGCGGCCGATGATAGAACCCGGCGCACCGAACGGGTATGACTTATCTTCGGTAAACGACATAGCCGGCAGCGATCAGGATGTGCCTGTAATGACCCTCACTCCGCAGCTTTACGGTAAAGCACGTTTTGCTGATAAGGACCTTAAACCGGCGCTCGCCCTGCATTACCTGAAAGACATGCTGGGTGAAAAGCTTTTTTACACCGCATTAAAGTATTACATCAATGTTTGGAAAGGCAGGCACCCTACACCATACGACTTTTTTTACTGCATGAACGCAGGGGCCAAGGCCAATCTTAACTGGTTTTGGCAAAACTGGTTTTTTGAAAAGGCCATTCCCGATTTAGCCATTAGTAAGGTACAGCGCCAGCAAAATAATTACACTATAAGCATTAACAACATCGGTAAAGCAGCAGTACCAGTACACCTTTCTGTAATTTACCAGGACGGTTATACCCAAACCATCCACCGCAGCATTGAATGCTGGGCTAGAGGTACCGCCTCTTTAAAACTGACCTTCACCGCCAAAGGAAAGATAAGCAAGCTGGTGTTAGGCGATGCTTACGATGCCGATATTGATCCTTCGAATAATGTTGGATGATGAAATAGCCGTAAAGCTTTATGTTCATAATGCTCTACCTGATACACAATGCGTTGTGGTGAATTCAATACTTGCTATCAAGTCAGGCCAACTTTTAAATACCCTAAACCAATCTCAATCAATATAATACCAATCCTTATCTATTTTTTTCAGGCTCTTCCTGTACAACGAATCTGCAGATGAAATCTTCTCCATATCCGGAATGTAAGAAACAGTCTTGCCATCATCCAGGTACAATTGTAATGGTTCGCCCAGTTCGGCAAAGTTTGTTCTAAACCCGGTAACATTAAATGCCTGCAAATCATTTTTCAGCTTAGTTGTAAAGCTTAGGATTTGCTTCTTGCGGCTCGAAGAATCAGCAGATTTATCCCAGTTGTTTATCTCTGATTTATACTCTATAGAATCGCGCACCCACATTAACTTGTCTTTATTTAGCTCCATGAAATAAGCATTTGTTTTGTTTTTGCTGTACGTATACAAAAAATAGTAATTGCCCCCCGGCTTACTAGCAGGCTTTTATGCTGGCACAGTTGCATAAGCCTGTCCCTGTTATTGTATATCCCTGCTAATACCCCTCTTTTACCGTCGCATGCAGATAGCACTACTGCGACTAACAGGATGATTGAGGCAGATTTTTTAAAAAGATTGATCATCAAATAATATTTTTAATTGCTCATGCTCAAGAGGCACAGTAAGCCATGCTTTGGCCAGCTGCACACTTGTGTCAGCGGGGGAATAAGAGAGAGGAATGCAAATAGCCAGCTGATGAGGCGACGAGCAGTATGCTTCCTCTCGGCTTAGCTAATTAATGATATAAACTTCAAATCTATTTATTTAAATGACAGTAACTCGCGCCAGGGTGGTTAATGCGTTTGTCCTAATTATCTCTAAACCGAAACTTTACCTCTTGATTATAATTTAATACAATTTTTGTTTTTGGGCGTTTAAAGATTACGACGTCAAAAGAATTTTTTGTTTTTGAAATCGAGTCGCCTATCTCAAAATAATTTCCCAATTACGTTCAATACGATATTCGAATTTATTATTTAAAACAACGATCATAACATTATGATCGCTAGGGTCTCGATAAATAGTATCGATTTTGCCAAAAAATTCCAGCGACGACGCGTCTTTTAAATATCCACGAATATCTGGCTTTTGTTCGAAAGCCAAGTTAAAAATTAACACTATGATAACGAATCCTGTTATACAAATCACTGCTTTAAAAAATGCTTGGATGTAATTTTATCGGTGCTGATTAAACAATAACCCCCATCCAGTTCGACAGGCACAAGTACGCCTCGCTTTTATCGTCCACTGCATACTTACGCCAGCAAGGGATATTATTATACAGAGCACAAGCTACAAGCTCGCGCCTGCAGAGGTAGTGTAATTACCTATTCCCTATTTAACAAGTAATAGGTTGCTAATAATTTATTTAATGTTTGAATCTTCGATGAATTAGCATCAATCTGACTTATGTCACTTACTTTTTGCTCTATCAGTCCAAACTCTTCGTCGTTGATGATTTTCCCGCGATTTATTATTTGTTCAACACCACTTGACATATCGGAGGAACAAGTACTTAAATCTTTACCAAACTCCGTAAAAAGTGTGTTGTTCAGTTCTTTCAATAATTGATCCGGAGCGTTTAAAGCTATAGCATTTATTTCGTTGTATGCTTGCCTTAAGCCTTTCAAATAAGTCCCGGGTGTTGCTTGCTCAAGATACTTTGCTTTTGTTTCCTCTTCAAAAGCTTGCTTTCTGAGATTAATTAGTTCAGTGTGAGTAGTATTATGGGAGTATATGGCATCTATTACAGCCACGCACCATTTTCTTAAAAATAGAAACTCTGCTTCTTGATGCGCGTTCATTTTTCGTTTCATAATTTATTTAGCAGTTGTAGCATAGCATCTTTCTCAGCCGGTAAGCTTGCAGTTCATATTCAACTGCGTAAGTACTTTTCAGCACCAAATTCGAAACAAAGATCTATTTTCTGATAAACCCAAAACCATAAAGGGCACAGCTACAAGCTCGCGCCAGCTAGGGGCTAGCAGGAGCACCAAAGATTGTAGTATGGCGACCATTGAACATAGATTTGTTCGATTAATTTGTCTGCCTCTTTATTATCTGCCCGCAAAGAGTTTCCATAAGGATCATTCATAAGGGTAAAATTGGCTTTGTCAACCATAATTTTATAAATCCTAGATTCAGGCATATCTATTTTGCTGTAGACTTTTGCCGAGAAATACGCTACTAGTACTTCAATAATTATATCAAAAGAATCCCAGTCTTCCAGTAAATTGAAGTAGATCGACTGCCCATCTTCACTTAGCACTACTTGCTCCATGTTATGCTTTATTTAATACCAACGGCTTTATCAGCTGAGGCGCGGCTTTTTTTGAGAAGATGCAATAATCTTTTCCATAAGTCATTATCCTCTGCCGGTGCGAGATTGCAGCCCTTATCCAAACTTTATAACTACAGTTCGGCACCAAATTAAGACGAAGATCTATCCCTTATAAACTCAAAAACGGGCACAGCTACAAGCTCGCGCTAGCGGGGGTATCTAAACTGTAATTCTGTTTTCAGATAATCCCGTTTCACCTGCCGCTTAGCCAAACTATACAAAATCTACTTCTTTATAAAAAAAGATCATAAAGGGCACAGCTACAAGCTCGCGCTAGCACGCTAATCTCGTCGTCGATTTTTATGAACTATACAAATCATTAGCTTTCCAGGTTTCAAAACGTAAATCATCTGAAATCTTGTTACCTAGAGCTCGGGTGAAGCGCTTGCCGGCATGATAAATATCAAGGTCAGGAAATACTTTGACAGCTTCGTCAAACGAGTGGAAGTGTTGTGAACCAGTTCCATTTTCAGTCAACTTACCGGAACTAACACCGCAAACAATGACCGGCAAAGTCAAAGCCCAGTCATCTAGCGATAGTGCTTGCCCATCTTCAAAGGCAACTTCTATAGTTGCTGGTGCTTGGTCGCGAACGATCTTAAAGCTACCCGGAATTGCATCCTTGAAACTAAATGTCATATCAACACTTATGGTAAATTCATGCTTCAAAAAAACAATTTCCTGCTCCAAACCCTTGAACAACCGCTCTTCTCCATGGAATATAAAATTTAACATCCAATACTTGAAAACCGCTGTTACTAAAAATTGCATTTGATAGATGGCTCCGTCTCTACCTACGCTTAAAATATCTTTTTCGGAGAGCTGGGCAGCTATAATATAGTGCTCCTGTATCTCTACTTCCCGCTTACTCGCAAATCCGATATAAGTGCGGTTTTTTAAAGCCTGCAGAATATGCTTTTCAATTTTATCCTTTTTAATACCTATTAGTTGGTCGGCAAAGCTGGTCATATCTTGTAAGCTTGCTTCGTGCCGAATTAAGATGTCAATGAAAGCAGTTAATTCGTTTAAATGGAAGAAGTGCCGATTGTCTGCAAATTGCTGCCAATCGCTATCTCCAGACAATAAGTAGGCTTTCGTATTATTTGTCTTTACCCAATTTTTTATCGTAGCCAACGCAAAAGCATCTGGAAATTCAGCTTTACGATTCTTCCCCGAGGAGGAGTTAAACGGCGGTTTCTCATTTACATAATCGTGAAATACCTGCATGAACTTAATGCCCCCTGATGAAATGATCGTTATTCGACATTTTGTCTTGAATAACTCATATTGACTTACTAGAGCATTAATAGATTTCTCTTCACTGTAAACAGCAAGAAATTTCCGATAAAGCGGCAAAGATTTTAAAATGCGAGAATCGCTGTTGTTAATTTTAAAAAAAGCAAGCTGCACCTGCTCTTTAATCTTTTTTACAATTTCAAGATTCGTGATGTCTGTCATGAACACTTGAATGCTGCCTTTCGCTGCTAAATCAATGAGAGAAGTAATCTCGTTACTCTCAAAATTGAAGCCTTTGCTGAAGAGGTATTGAGTGTCAATAAAAAGATTTCGCGATTCCAGTTCCATCTAATAGATCAAGTATTTACAAAACTTTCATGTAAGAAAAGTGCGTTATTGAAAACTAATAATTACAATTACTGATAATTGACACCAGTAACGACAACGAAATACCCTACTCCTTAAAAGCTTCGGTCATCATCTGCTGCAGGTCGGCCTGGTGCATTTGTACGGCCTGGCGGCCAAGGTCGGCGCTCTTTTCCATTAGCACGGGCTGCTTTTGTACAAACTTGGCCCCTAGCGGGCTGCGGTAAAAGGCAGCAAGGTCCTTCAGTTCTTTTTCGGTGAACTGCTGCGCATAAAGGCTGGCCATCTGGTCTTTAATGGTTGCCCAGCTTACATATTTGGTTACAAAGGTGTTCATCACCTCTATAAACTTGGTGCGTTTATCTTCGGGTACCGATGCGCTGGCTTGTTTAAGCATTACGGTAATCCCCGATTTGAATTGCGTTTCGGACTGCGAGGCTACCAGTACATCTTCTGCCGCTTTTAACTGTGCGGGCGTTACTGCGGGAGTTTGTGCTTTTGCCGCGATGCAAAACAGCAGGCAGGCCATCAGGAGTTTAAATTTCATCACTAAATCTTTATAAATATTTTCCTAAGATAGAATATCCACATCACCAGCCATAGTATCGCTACAATAAAAATGGCACCCAGCAGCGAGGCATTTACCGGGCTGAAGTACGGCTGAAAAAGCGTTTGATAGATGGATTTATCGCCCAGCTTAATCAGATTTAAATAATGCGGAATAAAGCCCGAAAGCACATAGGCCGTTATGGCATTGGTGCCAAACACCACAAAGGGGTAAGTGAAACGTTTATAGCCCTGCACATCTATCAGCCAGAAACACATCGCCAGTGTTATGGTGGCCAGTCCGCCGGTGTACAGCACAAAAGAGCTTGTCCACAAGGCTTTGTTTATGGGGAAGAAAAGGTCCCACACCAGCGCGGCAACAACAGCAATAACGCCGTAAGTGAACATCCAGGTGGTTTTTATGGTATCGTCGCGGTCCCTACGTTTCAGCCAGGTGCCTACCCGTATGCCAAACAGCCCGGTGGCAATTGCGGGCAGCGTGCCCAGCAGGCCTTCGGGGTCCCACGTGTGCGAGGAACGCCAGAGGTGGTCGGGCGTAAGCAAGGTGCGGTCTACCCAGGCGCCCAGGTTGGTTTCAGGTTCCAGGTTGGCGTAGCCTACACCGGGCACCGGTACAAGGGTCATGAGCAGGTAGTAACCTACCAGTGCTATTACAAATATCCAGTCTCGCGTTTTTTGTGAAGTTTTGAGGTAAAGCACGGTGCAGATAAAATACACCATAGCAATGCGCGGCAATACACCGGGCAGCCGCAGCTTACCCAAGTCAAAGTTCCAGCGGAGGATCATTTGAGTACACCAGGTAATCAGCATCAGGATAACCATGCGGCGCAGGGCGGTCAGTATCATCTTCGACTGGTTCTCTCCGGATGCCTTGCGGCTTTCCATGGCGTAAACGATGGATACACCCACCATAAACAGGAAGAAGGGGAAAACCAGATCGGTAGGGGTGCAGCCGTTCCATACCGAGTGTTCCAGCGGCGCGTAGATGTGGCCCCAGTCGCCGGGGTCGTTCACCAGTATCATAAAGGCAATGGTAGCACCGCGAAAAACGTCGAGGGAGAGCAGGCGCTTAGGTTTGATGGTTGTTGCAGACATCCGTTTTACAAATTGGTGCTGTAATATAGATAATGCCCGCCTAAAAATTAAAGTTTTTAGCGCAGCGGGATTATGCTGCTATTACTTTCATGTAAGATGTTACAAACCGTGTGGTTTTTGCAGGTTTTGGATCGGGTGGAAATCAGTGCCGTGATGATACAGTAAGTGCGGCATTTTGCCTGGTGAAACTGTAACATCGTGTTACAGCGATGAAACGGGGCAATGTTGCCAAGTGCTTGTGATACAGTTGGTTGGCAAAACAGCCATTTCAGGCAAACTGTATCATGGTTCCAAAAACTGTAACACGGGTTTTTGTTAAAACTATGTATCACAGCTTCTTAACTGTTTTTCGACCCGAAAAAGTGTAACAGGTGTAACACGCGCGCGTGTTACACCTGTGGTGTTAGAACTTATACCTGACGAAAGCCTCCATGGCAGCGTATTCGGCCATACCCAGCTTATCGTAGTTCTGCGCGGTTTCGCG